>JACDGA010000353.1 GCA_013815505.1 Acidimicrobiia bacterium | reverse complement strand
CGCACGCCTGCGATCATCGCCCGCCGGCTGCGCGTCTCCAGCCTGCGGTCGGTGCCCGAACCCGAGGTGATCGAGCTGCAGGTCCGCGGCAGCTCGCGGCTGTCGTCGTACCTGCGCACCCGCGACACGATGACGTACGTCGGTGCCGACAGCAGCGTCCGCCGCTGGCGCCCGACGGGCACTGCACCCACCATCGCGTGGGTCGTCGTGATCGCCGTGATCGCGTTCGGGAGCCGCCAGTTCGTCACGAGCGGCGTGCCGGGCGTCGGCGAGTTCCTGCCGTTCCCCGACAGCGCTGGCGACCTCCTCGCCGGGTTCCGCTCGGGGTGGAACCCGGACGGGTTCGGCGCGTCGTCACCCAATCCGACGGGATGGGGCATCATCTCGCTGCTCAGCGTGGGCACGGCGTTCCAGATGGGACTCGCCCACACGGTCGCCGTCGTCGGCCTGCTCGTCGCCGGCCTCGTCGGCGCCGGTCGCGTCGGTTCGGTGTTCCCCTCGACGCGGGCCCGACTGGCCAGCTTCATCGTCTACGGCGCGCTGCCGCTCGCCTCTGGGATGCTCGCCACGGGGCGCTGGTCGGGGCTCGTGGCCTACGCCGCCGTGCCGTGGTTCGTCCACCTCGTCCGCCGCGCCGCCGGCGTCGGCACCGCCGACCCCCGCCTCGGTGTCATCGATCTCGTCGACGGCCAAGCCGCGATGTCACGACGCGACCGGGTGCGTCTGTTCGCCTACCTCGGTCTGCTCGCCGGCGTCGCCGGTGCGTTCGCACCGGTCGTCGTGTTGTTGCTCGTCGCCGTCGGCGTCGTGCTGGCCGCGTCGACGGTGCTCGCCGCAGGGTCGGTGCGCACTGCGGGCTGGATGCTCGCCGGCAGCCTCGTCACGGGCGTGCTCGGCATCGCGCTCAACCTGCCGTGGTCGGCTACGTGGACGTGGGACACGATGACCCTGGCCGAGACTGCTGGGCCGCAGGATCGTGGTCTCCTCGACGTGATCACGTTCGGGCTCGCGGACGACTCGCTCGCCGTGCTCGCCGTGGCGCTCTACCTGCCGCTCGTTGCGGCTCTCGTGCTCGCCTCTGCGTGGCGCCTGACGTGGGCGATCAGGGCGGCGATGCTGACGGTGGTCTTCGGCGGGCTCGCCGTGCTCGTCGACCGTGGCACGATCGGTGGACGCCTTCCTGACATCGGCATCGTGCTCGCGCCTGTGGCACTCGGGCTGGCCATCGGTGCCGCCGCAGCGCTCGCCGCGTTCGAGGTCGACGTGCGCGGTACCGGGTTCGGCTGGCGGCAACCGCTCGGCATCCTCGCCGGTGTGGCGACCGTGGTCGGCCTCGTGCCGGGTGTCGTGGCCGCCGCCGACGGAGCGTGGGGGACGCCGACGCGCACCCTCGAGTCGACGTTGCGACCGCAGCTGCCGAGCGCCGCGCAGGACGGCGAGTACCGCGTCCTCTACCTCGGCGACCCCAGCGACATCCCCGTGCCGGCACGCACGCTCCGCGACGGGGTCGCCTACGCGGTGGTCGACGACGGTCCGCTCGACGTGCGCGACCGCTGGCTCGCCGCCGACACCGTGCTCGACGACCGCCTCCGCGACGTCGTCGACGCCCTCGGGCGCGGTCAGATCTCGCGCTTCGGCCGGTTCCTCGCGCCGCTCGGCGTGCGTTACGTGGTCGTCGTCGGCGCGCCGCCGCTCGGCTCCGACGGCACGTCCGACGACGAAGACATCGACGACGCCACCTCTGACCCCGGCACGGACGACGGCGGCACGGACGCCGACGCCGACGCCAGCGGGGACGTCGCCGCAACCAGCTTGATCGCCGAGCTCGAACGGCAGCTCGACCTGCGCATCGCGCTCAGCCCGCCCGAGACCGTCGTGTTCGAGAACGCGGCGACGATCCCGCTGACGGCGATGCTCACCGGTCCGACCGCGGAGGCGAGCTCGATCGAGCGCTGGCGACGCCTGATCGCCGCCGACCTCTCCGACGCCGAACCGCTCGCGACCGACGTCGCCGGCCCGCTCGGCACTGGAGGTTGGGCGATCGAGTCCCGTGACGGAACGCTCGATTCGGCCGGCGTCGTGCATCTCGCCGTCGAAGAGCCGGACGACTGGGCCCTTCGGCTCGGTGACGACGCCACGACGGTCGAGCCGCGCTCGGGCTTCGGCGTGACGACGGCGTTCGACATCGACGAGGCCGGTTTGCCGTACACGATCAGCTACCGGGGCGGTTCGGGTCGCTCGACGTACCTGCTCGCGCTCGCCGCGCTGTGGCTCGTGACGATGCTGGCCGCGAGCCGCATCCGCAGCCCCCTGCGCCGTCGTGCCCGCGTCAGCGAGGACGCGACCCTCATCGACCTCGGGTCGGACCGCGACGAGGTCGCGCTCGACGAGCTGCTGGCCACCGAGTCACACGGCGGATGGATCGACGACGTGCTCGGCGAGCGTGCCGACCAGGCGCCGAAAGACGAACAGAGGGGCGGTGCCGTCTGATGCGGCGCATCCCAGCGCTCGTCCTGACCCTGCTCGCGATCATCGCTGCGGTGATCGTCGATCGCTCGCGTCCCGACGACGACGCCGTCGCGACCCCATTCGCCTCCGAACGCGAGACGTGGATGCCCGCCGTGTCGCAGGGCCCGGGCGCGGTCAACTGGTACTGCCCCGGCGTCCCCGCCGACGGCGACGATTCCGGTGGTGGCGTCGTCATCGCCAACACGACCAACGCCGTCCTCACCGGGCGGTACGAGGTGCTGACACCCGACGGCGCCGTGGAGAGCGAGGTCATCGATCTGCCCGCCTACGAGCGGCTAGAGATCGACGTCGGCGAGATCGCCGACGCGCCCTACGCAACTGTGGTCGCCGAGCTCGCCACGAACGGCGCGGTCGTCGAACAGCGCGCGGTCGATGCAGAGGGCGACCACGTCGCGCCCTGCGCGA
>JACDGA010000352.1 GCA_013815505.1 Acidimicrobiia bacterium | reverse complement strand
TCGGGGGCCGCCGAGCCGAGACCGTTCACCTCGGCGTCCAACACGGATCCCGTCCGCACGTCACCCATCGTCGGGTCACCCGCCACGAGATCGACGTCCGGCGGCAACGCGATGTCGCCAGGTCCGACGTCAACCGGTGCGGACCCGGCGGGCGGCGTCGCATCAGCCGCCGCACCCTGCGCGTCGGCGGAGCCGTCGTTCCCGCTCGATCCTGCGCGGACCAGACGGCCAGCGAGAAACCCGAGGCCACCGGCACACGCCAGGAAGACCATCGGACGGTTGCGAGCGAACCGACGGATGTCATCGAGCACTACGTCGGGGCCCTGCTCGAGCCGATCGGCGAAGCTCGTCACGCGGTCGCGTCCGTCGCGCACGTAGTCGAGGAGCGGCCCGGCGCTCTCCGTGTCGCCGTCGGCGAGCGAACCGAGGCGGTCGCCGAGCGTTCGCAGGCTGCCGGCAGCGTGCTGGCTGCGTTGCTGCGCCTGTTGCGCAACCTCGTCTCTGCTCTGCTCCCAGACCTTCTGCAGTTCGTCCTTGGCTTGAAGGGTTACGGCCTTGGCCTGCTCCTGCGCGTCGGCCATCACCTCGCCGGCACGTCCGGCAGCGTTGGCGCCGACCTCCTGTGCTTGTTGCTTGGCTTCTGCCGTCGTCGGCGTGTTCGTATCTGTCATGACGACCTCCCGATCGCTGGGTCCTGCGGTTCCTGCCGGACGTTGGTCATGCGACGAGGTCGACGACGAGGGCCTGAGGCTCGTCGTCTTTGATGTCCAGGCCCGGCTCGTCGTTCTCGTCGACGACGTTGAAGACGAGCAGCACGACGCCGACGGCGATAGCTACGAGGAGCAAGAAGAGCAGCAACATCAAGCGGCCGAGCGACCTCCCCTTGACGGCACTACCCCTGACAGAGCGTGCTGCGGTGCGGTCATCGTCCATTTTGATCCTCCGTGGATGTCGTCGTCGTCGAGGCTGTGGCCTCGTCGGGGTCGTCCTTCTCGAGGCGCATCTCTTCTCTGGTGACGGGCACCTCGACCTGGCGCGTCTCAGTCACGACGTACCGACGCAACCGGTATCCCTCGGGGACCCGCTCTCCACCGGTGTCGCTCTCGCCCGTCGAATCCCCTGCGAACTCGGCGGGGGTCCCGCTCGGCGGGGGCGGCGGGGGCAACTCGTCGTCCCCGTCCCCGTCGTCCTCGTGGTCGTCGTCTGTGGCGCTGCCAAAGCTGGAGGCCGACGACTCGAGCCCGTAGTGCGCGTAGAGGGCACGCTCCTCCTCCTCGGTCAGTCGCCCGTCCGGGTCGATGCGCGGCGCATCCTTGATCGTCGCCTTGTCCGGAGCGACGACGAGGCCGTCGTCGTCCTGCGTCGATCCTGCAATCGGGACGAAGCTCACCTTCGAGCCGAACAGACCTGTGGTGACGGCGAGCCATTCCAGCTGACCGGAGTCCGTGTCGTAGTACAGGTCCGCCACCTCGCCGACCTTGTTGCCGTCCCGGTCGTGGGCGGTTTGACCGATGGAGGCGCCGATGCGTCCCTCGTCGTACTCGTTCGATTCATCGTTCATCGTTCATCCTTGGGTGGTCGGAGTGGACGATCATCGGGCCGAACGGGCGGCGTCGATGGTCTGTCGTCAGGTGTCTACCCATCGGGAAAGCCCACAACTCCACCCCTAGGGGTGATCCTTCGCGTGTACCGCGGGTTGCGGGTACCGTCCCGAGAGTGGCGGTCGTCTGGACGGGCCGTGGCCCGGATGTCTTGCTCAGGATCGACCATGACGGCGCCGAGTCCCTGGGCGCCCAGGTCCAGGGTCAGCTCCGTGACGCGATCCGGTCGGGCCGGCGACACGCACGAAAGCAGGGCGGCGGTCATCACCGCGTGCGACGCCTCGGCCGCGTACCTCGCCGGCGTGCGCATCACGTTCACGTCGTCGCGCACGATCGTCGGAATCGACACCGTCGTCGTCGAAACGAACGCCGACTACGTCGAGGGGGACGAGACCTCCTCCGTGTCATCCTGCGACCTCTACGACGTGGTCGACGGAAAGATCACCGTCATCACCTCGTACGCCGTGGAACTCCGCGCGGCATCGTCTAGTTGAGGAGATTGACGATCAGCGTGAGCAGCAGCGAGGCGAGGACCGAGAACATGATCATTCCCAGGCATCCGGCGCTGCCCCCGAGTGGCCGAACCTCGACGTTGCGGCCGATCCTCACGACGGGCCCGTATACCCACGTTGTGCCCGGGTGCAAACTTCGCCGGACCCGGCCGGGACGGCGCTGAAGCGATGGCCGACGTCGTCCGCAACTATGTCGGCCCGTCGCGTCGCTGAACCAACTCGAGGCTCCTCCCTCAGGAACGGTTCGGTCTCCGAAGAGTTCGGCGACCGCTCGCTTGAGTTGATGTGGAGGCTGGCGGGCGTAGCCGAGCACGAGGCCGCGAGGTCGATGCTCGCCTTGATCTCGGCGACGGTGTCGGCGAGTTCGACATGTCACGATCGAGGCCATGTCGAACTCGTACCACAACCCGCCCGGCCTCTTTCCGCCTTATGCGAACTACGCCCATGCCGTGGAGACGCCGCCGAACTCGCGGACCCTGTACGTCAGCGGCCTCAACGCGTTCGAGGCCGACGGCGTCTCGATGCCAGGGTCGTTCGAGGGGCAAGCACACGTCGTCTGGGATCATCTCGGACTCGTCCTCGACGCAGCCGGCATGACCTATTCCGATCTCGTGTCGCTGCGCTTCTACCTCGCCGCGACGGCCGACGACCCCGCAAATGTCGAGATCCTGCGGTCCCGTCTCGGCACGCACGTCGCAGCGCGCACGGTCATCAGCTGCACGCTGCTCGAACCCGAGTGGCTGATCGAGATCGAGGCCGTCGCCGCTCGCGTCGACTGACCGCCGAGCCCGTCGAAGACGAGACCGCTCACGCACCATGATTC
>JACDGA010000351.1 GCA_013815505.1 Acidimicrobiia bacterium | reverse complement strand
CCGATGCGTTCGCACCACCGATCTTCAACTCCGGTCTCGCGGTTGCGTGGGTGCCGACGATCGAGCTGACCGTGCATGTTCGTGCCGTGCCCGTGCCCGGGCCGCTGCGCTGCGTGTTCCGCAGCCGCTTCATCAGCGGCGGGCTGCTCGACGAGGACGGCGAACTGTGGGACGACAGCGGCACGCTCGTCGCCCAGAGCCGCCAGCTCTCGCTCTACCCGCGCCCCTGAGCGCGATCGCGCTCGCGATCAGTGGCGGAGGAGGCGGACGAGTCCGCTGCCGCGTCGCACCGACGAGTACCGGGTCCCGGCGAAGAACGATGCGCCGGCCACCGCCGTGGCGGCGACTGCGGAGGCGCTCCTGCGCACGACGACGCGCGTTCGCTGGCTGAAGTGCACAACGGGCCAGCCGTTGGAGCGAGCCTCGCGCTCGAGCCGTCCGTCGGGGTTGACGACGACGGGGTGGCCGACGGCACGCAGCATCGGCAGATCGCTCGACGAGTCGCTGTAGGCGTAGCACTGCCCGAGATCGAGGCCGTCCCACCGGGCGATCTCCTCCATGGCGGTCACCTTGCCCGGCCCGTAGCAGAACGGGCCCGACAGCCCGCCGGTGTACACGCCGTCGACCAGCTCGCTGCGTGTCCCGATACCGGCCGTCATGCCGAGCGAGTGGGCGAGCGGTTCGACGAGCTCGACGGGCGCCGCCGACACGATGTACGTGTTCCGCCCGGCGTGACGGTGCAGGTCGAGCAACCGGCGGGCCTCGGGCCGGACCTTGGCGAGGAGCCGTGGCAGCACCTCGGCGTTGAGCGCCACGAGGTCGTCGTGGCGCACCCCGGCGACAGCGCCGAGCACCCGGTCGCGAACGGCGTCGCTCGTGAGGTCGGTGGCACCGCGCAGCTTGAACGCCGCAGCGCCCGCGGCGTCGGCGACGAACCGACGCGTGGGGACCATGCCTGCCCGACGCGCGGCCAGGCCGAGGACGAACGCCGACGAGCCGGCGATCAACGTGCGGTCGAGGTCGAAGAACGCGGCGCTCGGACCTGTGCTGGCGAAGCGGACGTATTCGCTCATTGGTGCACCATGGCCGTGTGGACGCCGTACTGCTCAGTCATGGTCGCTACGGAGGGTACCGAGGGCGATCGAGTAGGCCTGCCGCTTCGGGATCCCGAGGGCCTTGGCCACCGTGCTCGCCGCGTCGTTCGTGCCGGCGCCGGCATCGAGCTGGAAGCGGACGGCCTCGCGGATGGTCTCGTCGTCGGGCGGCGCCGCGTCGTCGATTGCGCCGCCGAGCACGACGACGTACTCGCCTCTCGGCTCACCGACGTCGATCGAGCCGAGCGTCGAACGCACCACCTCCTCGAACCGCTTCGTCAGCTCTCGCACGATCGTGACGGGACGATCCGGTCCGCACACCGCTGTGAGGTCCTCCAGCGTTCGCACGATCCGGTGTGGTGCCTCGTAGAGCACAGTGGTGCGGCGTTCGGCCGCGAGCTCGTCGAGCCGGCGGGCGCGGACGCGCCCGGAACGGGGCAGGAAGCCCTCGACGACGAAGCGCGCCGACGGCAGCCCGGAGATCACGAGCGCCGACACGGCGGCGACGGGACCGGGAACGATCGAGACGGCGTAGCCGGCGTCGAGCACCGCCGACACGAGTCGGTGACCCGGATCACTGACCCCCGGGGTGCCGGCGTCGCTCACGAGCACGACGTCGCCGCCGTCGGCGAGCGTGGCGAGCACGGTCGGGATGCGCGACAGCTCGGTGTGCTCGTTCGTCACGACGACGGGCACCTTGGCGATGCCGGCGTGGGCGAACAGCTTCGCGACACGCCGGCTGTCCTCAGCGCACACGAGTGCCGCCGCGGCCATCGTGGCCACGGCTCGGGGGGAGAGGTCGCCGAGGTTGCCGATCGGCGTGGCCACGAGCACGAGCGCCCCGTCGCGCCGGTCGCCGTCCGTCACGCCGTCCCGTCGACGCCATCGCCGGCGCGGATCTCGACGACGTCGCCGACGCGCAGCCCCCACCGTGCGAACGCGCCCGCCTTCGCCTCGATCACGAGCCTCGCTCGTGGCACGGGGACGCCCATCCGGCATCGAGCCATCTGTACCGTCTTGACGACGACGCCGTCGACGTCGAGGTAGGCGACGTCGAGCTTGAACCGCATGCCGAGGGTGTGCACCCAGCGGCACGGGCGCAGGACGAGGGCTCCGTCCAACTCGTCGAGTCCGAGCAGCCCCTTGCGCCGTGCTCGATGCGTATCCGCCAGTTCGGCCGACGCAAGCACGCGCCCGTCGCTCACCAGCCACGCCACAACCAGCAGGTTAGGTCACGCCAATCGCCTTCCACAGGTGCGATCGATGGCGTAGCGTCATGGCATGCGGACGGGGGCGGTCGTGGCGATGGGTCTCATGGTGATTGCCCTCGTCGGCTGCCGCGACGATGCCCAACGCGCCCGCGACGATCGTGCGATCGCCAGCTACGAGCAGGTCGTGCGAGAGGTCGCCGCACCGGACGGAGCGTTCGACCCCGATCCACGTGCCGGCGACGACCGGCCCGTCGTCTATGCCGTCGGTCTCGACGGCGAGTCGATCGATCCCGGGGTCCAGGCGGAGGTGGCGAAGCGCGTCAACGGCGACATCGACCTGCGGTTCGCCGACGACGACGACGAGGTGTTCGACGACGACGGAACGGTCGAGGTGGTGCGCGGCCATGGCGTGCTGATCGAGCTCGGCCCGATGCCAGACGGCGACACCGACGACTTCACCGTGGACGGGGTCTGGTCACGTACCCGCGGCGAGGTGCAGCAGGTGCGCTTTCACCTGCGCTACGACGCGGGCGCGATCACGCTCACGTCGACGGCGATGGTCGACTGACCTCGTCGATCCGTCTCGTCACGTCCCGCCGGCGTGTCGCGGCGATCACGCCGGAAAGGTCGGCGACGAG
>JACDGA010000350.1 GCA_013815505.1 Acidimicrobiia bacterium | reverse complement strand
GCGCGCATGCGTGAAGCCGGTGCCAGAATGCACCGTCGCCGGACGTGGGAAACGCCGGCATTTCGCCCAGGGGAGACTCATGTTCCGTAGAGGTGGCCGTCAGGTCGGGCAAGGTGACGCTGACCGTCGATGTCAGCGCCGAGGGTTACGAGCCGGGCGGAGTCGTGGGCGCATACGTCACCGGCGCCCTCGTCGGTCTCGGCACGGTGTCGCCCGAGGGCGTCGCCGAGTTCGAGGTCGGTCCGTTCCGCAAGCGGGGCACCGTGACGATCGACATCGTCTACTTCGGCGACGAGCACACGCTCGGCGCTGAGGGCACGACGTCGGTGACGGTCGTGAGGAAAATGCCGGAAGGGTGAACTTCAGGCGACGCCGAGTGCCTGTTTGAGGCCGTCGAGGTCGCTCGATCCGAACACGACGCGGTTGCGCGTGGCGACGTAGACGAGATCGAGGTTGATGCCAGCCTCTGCGATCTTCAGCGCCAGGTCGGCGAGCTCTCCCGGGCGGTCCTGGGCCTCGATGACGACGACCTCGCGCTCGCGCGTCACGGCGAGACGCGACAGGCCGAGCACGTGCTTCGCTGCGCCGGCGTGTGGCACGAGGATGTGCAGTTCTGCATGGTCGGTCGGGCCGATGTACGTCGCAGCCGAGATGTTGACCCCGGCGTCACTGATGGCTCGTGTGACGCCGGCGAGCGCTCCTGGCTCGTTGTCCACCTCGATGACCAGATCCATGCTCATCAACCAACTCCTCGTGCGGGTCCGTGAGAGGCGCCGATCAGGCGACCGGCGCCTCTCACCGTAACGATCCCCGCAAGGGGGGTGCACCTCGAGCGGATCCGGCGACGGGCAACGCCTCCCCGCGCGGTGCGAATCGGTCGTAAGGTCGGCGGCGACGGCGTCTCGACGGATGGGGGAACCTGATGGCACGAGGGATCACGCGACAGGCCGTCGCGCTGGGCATGGTGCTCGGCTCGTTGGCCACGGTGACGGTGGGCGACACGGTCGCCGCATCCGACGACGCCGGTGAGCGCGCGGCGCGCGTCGTTGACGTCCGCGCCGCACAGGCGGCGCCAGCCAGCCGAAGGGCCGACGGCGTCACCATCCGGGCAGTGTCGAACCGCAAGCCCCGGTTCGTGTCGGGTGGTCAGGTGCTCGTGCGCATCGCGCTACCGGGGCGACTGACGATCAGCGACGCCCGCATCACGAACAACGGCGAACGAATCCGGCCGCACTTCGAGCGCTCCGCCAACGGGACGTGGATCGGGATCATCGGCGGGATGGGCCTCGGCACGAACCGGATCCAGGTCGAGGTGAGTACATCGAGCGGCGTCGAGCGGGCGACGCTCCCCGTCGTCAACCACCGGCGGCGCGGGCCGGTGTTCTCTGGTCCGCAGCAGCGTCCATTCTTCTGTGAAACGGAGGCATTCGGCCTCGACTCCGCCGAGCGCCCGTACTGCGAGGCGCCGACCGAGGTCAGCTACCAGTACCGCACGACGGGCGGCAGCTTCGCCCCGCTGAGCGACCCGACATCGCCGCCTGCCGACGCCGCGACCGTGACGGTGCGCGAACGTGAGCTCCCCTACGTCGTGCGCATCGAGCGTGGCACGATCGACCGCGCCGTGTACGAGATCGCCGGCATCTACTCCGGGCGGCCACAGCCGCTCGCCGGCGACCCCGGTTGGAACAGCAAGCTCGTGTACACGTTTGGCGGCGGCTGCAACGGCGGCTATCACCAGGGGGCCGGGACGGGTGGCGTCGTCAACGACCTCTTCTTGTCGCGCGGTTACGTCGTGGCGTCCTCGTCGCTGAACGTGCTCAACAACAACTGCAGCCCGATCATCTCGGCCGAGGCAGCGATGATGGTGAAAGAGCACGTGCTCGAGACGTACGGCCCGGCGTACCACACCATCGGCTGGGGCGGCTCGGGTGGCGCCATCCAGCAGTACGACATCGCCGACGCCTACCCGCAGATCGTCGACGGCATCCTGCCCGCCATCTCGTTCCCCGACCCCTTCTCGACGCTCGGGCCAGTGGTCGACTGCGGGCTCCTCAACGACTTCTTCGAAGAGACCGACGTGGCTTACAGCGCAGCGCAGCAGCGGGCGATCAAGGGCTTTCGCGATCCCAACACCTGCCTCGCGTGGGAGCTCAGCTTCTTCAATCGGATCACGGCGACCGGCAGTTGCGACCCGGCGATCCCCGTCGCTGTGCGGTGGGACGCCGAGACGAACCCGGACGGCGTGCGGTGCGCTGCTGCCGAGCAGGTCGCCACCCAGCTCGGACGCGACCCGCGCACGGGGTTCGTGCGCAGCGTGCTCGATAACGTCGGGGTGCAGTACGGCTTGAGGTCACTGCAGCGCGGCACGATCACACCGGCACAGTTCATCGAGCTCAACCGCGGCGTGGGTGGCGTCGACTACAAGGGCGAGCTGCGCGACGCACGCGCCGTGGCGGACCGTGCCGCGCTCGGGCGCGCCTACGCGGCCGATCTCGTCAACAGCGGGGGACTCGGCCTCTCACAGACGCCGGTGATCGACCTGCGCAACTATCGCGACGGGGGTCCCGACATCCACACGGCGGAATGGTCGTACGTGATGCGCCAGCGGATGATCCGCCAGGGAACGGTCGGCAACCAGGTGATCCTCGAGTTCGGCTCGAACTCGAGCGAGGCTGCCGCGGCGTACGCGCTCGGCGCGATGGACCAGTGGCTGACCAACATCGCTGCGGATGACGGCCCCGGCACACCTGGCGACAAGATCGTGCGTAACCGTCCACGCGGTCTCGGCGACGGCTGCTACCTCGCCAACGGCAGGAGGATCCGCGAGGAGCTGTCGTATCGGGGATCGGGGCAATGCCCCGAGCTCTACCCGATCTTCTCCAACCCGCGGCTCGTTGCCGGCGAGCCGCTCGCGCGCAACGCGTTGAAATGCCAGCTGGCGCC
>JACDGA010000074.1 GCA_013815505.1 Acidimicrobiia bacterium | reverse complement strand
ACCCGGCGAGGGTGTTCCGCGGAACCCGCATGTCGGGCCGCATGGGCCACGAGACGGTGACCACCCTCAACCTCGAGGTCGTGATGGCTGACCCCGAACGCAACCTGCTGCTCGTGCGGGGTTCGGTGCCCGGTCCGAAGGGTGGCGTCGTGACTGTCCGCTCGTCCGTCAAGCACGCCGCGAAGGAGTCCTGAGATGGCATCGGTGACGCTGCTCACGCCGACCGGCGAGTCCGCCGGCGATGTCGATCTCGACGACGCGACGTTCGCGATCCAGCCCAACGTGCCCGTCATGCACCAGGTTGTGACCGCACAGCTGGCGGCCCGCCGCTCCGGCACCCAGAGCACCAAGACCCGTTCCGAGGTGCGTGGTGGCGGCGCCAAGCCGTACCGCCAGAAGGGCACCGGCAACGCCCGTCAGGGCTCGATCCGGGCGCCGCACTACAGCGGCGGCGGCGTCGCCCTCGGTCCCAAGCCGCGCTCGTACGCACAGCGGACGCCGAAGAAGATGATCCGCCTCGCGCTGCGTTCGGCGCTGTCGGATCGGGCCAACGAGAAAAAGGTGCTCGTCGTCGACGGCTGGACGTTCGACGCGCCGAAGACGAGCGACGCCGTCGCTGCGCTCTCGGCCATCGGCGCCACCGAGGGCAAGGTGCTCGTCGTGCTCGGCAGCGAGGACATCAACGCCGAGCGCAGCTTCCGCAACCTCACCAGGGTGCAGGTGATCCGCCAGGGCGAGCTCAACGCCTACGACGTCCTCTGCAACGAGTGGATCGTCTTCACCCAGGCCACCCTCCCCACCGCCACCGACCTGCCGTCGCGCAGGGCCACGACCTCAAACACATTCGAGACCCGGACTCGGGACGCGTCGGCCGCCGACGAGGAGGGCCAGCCAGAATGAAAGACCCGAGGGACATCATCGTTGCGCCGGTCGTGTCGGAGAAGAGCTACGCGCTCATGGAGCTCGGGGTCTACACGTTCAAGGTGCGCACGTCGGCCAGCAAGCCCGAGATCCGCGACGCCGTCGAGGCGATCTGGGACGTCGAGGTGAGCAAGGTCAACACGCTCAACCGTGCCGGCAAGCGTCGCCGCACGCGTGGCACCAACCGCACCGGCCAGAAGCCCGCCACGAAGCGGGCCTACGTCACGTTGGCAGTGGGCGACATCCCGCTGTTCGAGAACTGAGGTCACCATGGGCATCCGTTCACGCAAGCCCACGAGCCCGGCTCGGCGTTTCCAGACGGTCGCGGACTTCTCCGAGATCACGAAGTCGACGCCCGAGAAGTCGCTGCTCGGACCGAAGCCGAAGACCGGTGGGCGCAACGTCCACGGTCACAAGACGTCGCGACATCGCGGCGGCGGCCACAAGCAGCAGTACCGCCAGATCGACTTCAAGCGCACGAAGGACGGTGTGACCGCGAAGGTCGCCGCCATCGAGTACGACCCCAACCGCACGTGCCGCATCGCCTTGCTGCACTACGCCGACGGGACGAAGGCATACATCCTCGCCCCTCGCAACCTTCGCGTCGGCGACCACGTCGAGAGTGGCCAGGGCGCCGACATCAAGGCCGGCAACGCCCTGCCATTGCGCTTCATCCCGGTGGGCACCACCGTGCACAACGTGGAGCTGCGCCCCGGTCAAGGCGGCAAGTTCGGTCGCTCGGCTGGCATGGCCGTGCGCCTCGTCGCCAAGGACGGCGACTACGCCACGCTGCGCATGCCGTCGACCGAGATGCGCCGGGTGCTCATCGACTGTCGTGCCACGGTCGGCGAGGTCGGCAACTCCGAGCACGAGCTGGTCAAGATCGGCAAGGCAGGTCGCAACCGCTGGAAGGGCGTGCGCCCCCAGACCCGTGGTGTCGCCATGAACCCGGTCGACCACCCGCTCGGTGGTGGCGAGGGCCGCACGTCGGGCGGACGCCCGGCCGTGTCGCCGTGGGGCCAGCCGGAGGGCCGCACCCGCAGCCGCAACAAGTCGTCGCAGAAGTTGATCGTCCGTCGCCGCCGCAGTGGCAAGGGCCGCAGGTAAGGCAGAAGGGTAAGCCGCATGAGTCGCAGTCTGAAGAAGGGCCCGTTCGTGGACGAGCACCTGCTCAAGAAGATCGATGCCCAGAACGAGAAGGGCGAGCGCCGCGTCCTCAAGACGTGGTCGCGCCGTTCGACGATCATCCCCGACATGGTCGGCCACACCATCGCCGTCCACGACGGGCGCAAGCACGTCCCCGTGTACATCACCGAATCGATGGTCGGTCACAAGCTCGGCGAGTTCAGCCCGAGCCGCACGTTCCGCTACCACGCCGGCCAGGAGAAGAACACTCGCGGAGGTCGTCGCTGATGGTCGGACCGAAGCTCAACGAGCGCGCCATGGTCGCCGGCGAGCGCTCCGGCACGAAGGCGACGGCGAAGTACGTCCGTACGTCGGCCTCGAAGGCCCGGGTCGTGCTCGACCTGATCCGCGGGCTCGACGTCCGCCGCGCCAGCGAGGTGCTGCGCTTCTCCGAGCGCGGCATCTCCCACGACATCGCCAAGGTGCTGCAGAGCGCGGTCGCCAACGCCGTGCACAACGAGGCTCAGGAGCCCGACGAGCTGTTCGTCATCGCCTGCTACGCCGACGAAGGCCCCACGATGCGCCGCTTCCGTCCGCGAGCCCGCGGTCGTGCGACTCGCATCCGCAAGCGCAGCTGCCACATCACGGTGATCGTCGCCCGCATGAGCGACGATCGCATCGAGGTGCTCAACGCCCGCGACACCGCTCGGGGTGGCGCCGCCGGTCGCGGCGGCAGCGCCCAGTCTCGCCGTGACCGCGTCGAGCGCTCCCGCCAGCGTGCCGCCGGCTTGCGCGACGGTCGGCCCGCCGAGACGACGGACGCCGAGGCGACGGACGCTGAGGCGACGGACGCCGAGGTCGAGGAGCTGGAAGAGCAGGCCGACGACCTCGAGTCCACGGTCGAGCAGCTCGAAGCAGCTGTCGACAAACTCGAGGAACAGTCCGCTATTCCGAACGGCGCCGTCGAGGCGCCGGAGGACGGATCGGTGCCGGAGGGCTACGAGATCAAGGGCAACGCGACGTCCCTGAAGTACCACCCGCCGGGGAGCCGCTACTACGACATCACCCAGGCAGAGCTGTACTTCGACACCCCGGAGAACGCAGAGGCCGCAGGCTACGAAGCCCCGGCAGGCACCCCCTCCGTCGACGAAACCGAGAGCGAGACCGAGATCGATACTGAAGACGAGAGCCAGACCGACGAGGGAAGCGCCAGCGAGGAGTCGGAGTCGAGCGAGGCAACGCCGAGCGAGACCAACCAGCAGGGAAGCGCCAGCGACGAGTCGGAGTCCGACGAGGAGAACCGCAGGGCTGACGAGGAGGACAAGTAGTCATGGGCCAGAAGATCCATCCCTACGGCTACCGCCTCGGGGTCATCACCGACTGGAAGAGCCGCTGGTTCAGCGAGCGTCTGTACAAGGCGTACCTCACGGAGGACTGGAAGATCCGTGAGTCCATCATGCGCCGCCTCGAGTCGGCGGCGATCAGCCGCATCGAGATCGAGCGCACCCGTGACAAGGTCCGCGTCGACGTCCACACGGCGCGCCCCGGCATCGTCATCGGACGACGTGGCGTGCAGGCCGACGAGCTGCGCGGGATGATCACGAAGATCACCGGCAACCCGAAGGTGCAGCTCAACATCGTCGAGATCAAGGCGCCCGAGCTCGACGCCGCGCTCGTCGCGCAGGGTGTCGCCGACCAGCTCGCCAACCGCATCGCTTTCCGCAGGGCGATGAAGCGTGCGGTGCAGAACGCGCAGCGCGCCGGTGCCCAGGGCATCCGCGTGCAGTGCTCGGGCCGCCTTGGTGGCGCCGAGATGTGCCGCACCGAGTGGTACCGCGAGGGCCAGGTGCCGCTGCACACGCTGCGCGCCGACGTCGACTACGGCTTCCGCGAGGCCAAGACCACGTCAGGTCGCGTCGGCGTAAAGGTCTGGCTGTACAAGGGCGAGATCCTGCCGTACAAGCAGGCGAGCGAGGACAAGATCGCTCGCGAGGCGGCAATGGCCGTCGGCGAGACGTCTGGCCACATGTCCGACGAGTCGCCGCGCCGGGTCGTGTCGTCGGCGGGCCGTCCGAAGGCGGACGAGCCGGCACCGGAGGCGCAGCCATTGGTCAAAGCAGCCGATCCCGAGTTCGAGAAGCTGCTCGACGAGGAAGAGGACATTGCCCGCCGTACGCACGACGGCCGTGAGACCCCGCACTTCCGGGGCGAGGACTGAGGGGAGACGACCACCATGATGATGCCCCGCAAGGTCGCACACCGAAAGCACCATCGCGGCCGCACGCGCGGCATGGCGAAGGGCGGCGCCAGCTTGACGTTCGGTGAGTACGGCATCCAGGCGCTCGAGCCGGGCTGGATCACGGCCCGCCAGATCGAGGCCGCACGTATCGCCATGACCCGCTCCATCAAGCGTGGCGGCAAGGTGTGGATAAACGTCTTCCCCGACAAGCCCGTCACCCAGAAGCCGGCCGAGACGCGCATGGGCAGCGGCAAGGGCAACCCGGAGTTCTGGGTCGCCGTCGTCAAGCCGGGACGCGTGCTCTTCGAGCTGTCGTTCCCGAGCTCCGAGCAGGCGCACATCGCCCTGAACAAGGCCATCCAGAAGCTGCCGTTCAAGGCCCGCGTCATCACCCGTGAGGAGGCCATCTGATGGCCCGCCAGAACGACGAGCTCGCCGACCTGAGCCTCGCCGAGCTGATCGACGAGCTGCGGCTGACGAAGCAGGAGGGCCTCAACCTCCGGTTCCGCAACGCCACCGGCCAGCTCGAGAACACCGCCGAGATCCGCAAGGTGCGGCGCCAGGTCGCCCGGATCAACACGCTGATCCGCCAGCGCGAGATCGACGAAGCCGAGAAGGCGAGCACGTGATGTCACAGGACGAGACGATGAACGACACCGACACCAGCACCGACACGACCACGGAAAGGACGGCGCGCCGCAAGGTTCGTGACGGCATCGTCGTGTCCAACGCGATGGACAAGACCGTCGTCGTGAGCGTGACCGACCGCGTCCGCCACGCCAAGTACAACAAATTCGTCCTGCGCTCCAAGCGGCTCTACGCCCACGACGAGGCCAACGACGTCAATGTCGGTGACCGCGTGCGTGTGATGGAGACGCGTCCGCTGAGCAAGGCCAAGCGCTGGCGCGTCGTCGAAGTGCTCGAACGGGCGAAGTGAGAAACCGATGATTCAACAGGAATCGCGACTCCGTGTCGCCGACAACTCGGGCGCCAAAGAGGTGCTGTGCATCAAGGTGCTCGGCGGCACGCGCCGCCGCTACGCATCGATCGGCGACATCTTCGTCGCCACGGTCAAAGACGCCCTCCCCGGCGCTGCGGTGAAGAAGGGCGAGGTCGTCAAGTGCGTCGTCGTGCGCACGAAGAAGGAGAAGCGCCGTCCCGACGGCAGCTACATCCGCTTCGACGAGAACGCCGCCGTGCTCATCCGCGACGACAACACGCCTCGCGGCACCCGCATCTTCGGCCCGGTCGGGCGCGAGCTGCGCGATCGCCGCTTCATGCGCATCGTCTCCCTCGCACCGGAGGTCATCTGATGAAGCTGAAGAAGGGTGACACGGTCGTCGTGCTCACCGGCAAGTTCAAGGGCAAGCAGGGCGAAGTCATGGTCGTGCTGCCGAAGGACGACAAGGTCGTCGTGTCGGGCGTCAACACCGCGCAGCGCCACAGCAAGCCGCGTCGCGCCAACCAGCCTGGCGGCATCGTCGACCGCGACATGCCGATCCACGTCAGCAACGTGGCGTTCGTGCACAAGGGCAAGCCGACGAAGGTCGGCTACCGCGTCGACAAGGACGGCAAGAAGGTGCGCGTCGCGCGAGCCACAGGAGAGGTGATCTCATGAGCGACACCGACACAGACACCGACACCGACACGGACACCGACACCGAGACGCCGGTACCCGCCGTGCCGCGCCTGAAGAAGCGCTACCACGACCACGTCAAGCACGATCTGCGCACCGAGCTCAGCCTCGACAACGTGATGCAGGTGCCCCAGCTCACCAAGATCGTGATCAACATGGGCGTCGGGCGCGCCGCCGGGCAGCCGTCGCTGCTCGAGAGCGCCGTCGCCGACCTCACCCTGATCGCCGGCCAGAAGCCCGTCGTGACGAAGGCCCGCACCTCGATCGCCGGCTTCAAGCTGCGTGAGGGCCAGGCCATCGGCACGAAGGTGACACTGCGCGGCGACCGCATGTGGGAGTTCCTCGACCGGCTCATCGCCATCGCCATCCCCCGCATCCGCGACTTCCGTGGGCTCCCCCCCACATCGTGGGACGGTCGCGGCAACTACACGTTCGGTCTCTCGGAACAGGTCGTGTTCCCCGAGATCGAATACGACAAGGTCGACCAGCAGCGTGGCATGGACATCACGCTGGTCACCACGGCAACCGACGATGCGAGCGGCAAGGCGCTGCTCGACGCATTCGGGTTCCCGTTCTCCCGAGGCGGCGAGGGCGGGCCGCAGCGACAGCAGAAGCGCAAGTCCGTGTCCCGCGGCGGCAAGCGGAAGTAAGCGAAAGGCCGCACAGAAGCAATGGCGAAGAAAGCACTCATCAACAAGGCCAACAAGACCCCGAAGTTCAAGGTGCGCGCGTACACGCGCTGCCTGCGCTGCGGGCGTCCTCGCGCCGTGTTTCGCAAGTTCGGTCTCTGCCGCGTCTGCCTGCGAGAGCTGGCACACCGTGGCGAGATCCCCGGCCTGACGAAGTCCAGCTGGTGATGGAGAGGAAGGGAACCAACGATGCTCACTGATCCCATCGCCGACATGCTCACCCGCATCCGCAACGCCAACACGGCGATGCACGACGCGGTGCCCATGCCGTCGTCCAAGCAGAAGGTTGCGCTGGCGCAGCTCCTCCAGGCGGAGGGCTACATCAAGGGCTACGAGGTCGGGCCGTCACCGAAGGGTGTCGGCGACGTGCTCACCGTGCACATGAAGTACTCGCCCGACCGGGCGCGCACCATCTCGGGTCTGCGTCGCATCTCGACGCCGGGCCTGCGGGTCTACCGCAACTCCAAGTCGGTGCCACGAGTCCAAGGTGGGCTCGGCGTCGCCGTCGTGTCCACGTCCCAGGGTCTGCTCAGCGATCGTGAGGCCCGCCGCCGCAAGGTCGGTGGCGAGGTCCTGTGCTTCGTGTGGTGACCGGGAAGGCAAGGAAGTCCTCATGAGTCGAATCGGCAAGGCCCCGGTCGTGATCCCCGCTGGCGTGGACGTCACGATCGGCGGCAACCAAACCGTCAACACGATCACCGTCAAGGGTCCGAAGGGATCCCTGTCGCGCACGCTGCCCGGCGTCATCACGATGACGAAAGAAGACGGCCAGCTGACGTTCGAGCGGCCCAACGACGAGCGCGAGAACCGCGCCCTGCACGGCCTCGTGCGCAGCCTCGTCAACAACATGGTGCTCGGCGTCACCGACGGGTTCCGCAAGGAGCTGGAGATCGTCGGCGTCGGATACCGAGCGACGGCCCAGAGCCCGAGCTCGCTGCGCCTCGCGCTCGGATTCAGCCACCCGGTCGACGTCAAGGCGCCGGAGGGCGTCGTGTTCGAGGTGCCAGGGGCCACCCAGATCATCGTGACTGGCATCGACAAGGAGCTCGTCGGCCAGGTGGCGGCGAACATCCGCAGTATCCGCAAGCCCGAGCCGTACAAGGGCAAGGGCGTCCGCTACGCGGGCGAACGTGTCCTGCGCAAGGCCGGTAAGGCCGGGAAAAAGTAGGCAGATCATGACCGACACCGCACGCACTCGGCGCGACAGCCGCATCCGACGCCACCACCGTCTGCGCAAGCACGTCCACGGGACGAGCGAGCGGCCGCGCCTTTCCGTCTTCCGCTCGGCCAAGCATGTCGTGGCGCAGGTCATCGACGACGACA
>JACDGA010000349.1 GCA_013815505.1 Acidimicrobiia bacterium | reverse complement strand
GTTCGGGTGCTGTTCGACCCGGCGAAGGTCGACGAGGACCACCCGGAGAACGGATCGAGATGTGCGGGTACACACCTTGCGGAGCGGGGGCTTGTCAAGAAGTTTGTGTGAGCGGGGGGTCCGGTGGTCATTGTCAGGTGAGGCCGAGTCGGCCGGGGAAGTGGATTTCGAAGGCGTTGAGCGCCTGTTTCCATCCCCAGGTGCCGGTGCCCAAGTCGCCGCCTCGCTTGTCGCTGATGTTGCGGGCGCCGAGGCGCAGCAGCTTCAACGCTGCGTCGTCGGTGGGGAAGTGACCGCGGGTCTTGGTGATCTTGCGCAGCTGGAAGTTGATGCTCTCGACCAAGTTGGTGGTGTAGACGACTTTGCGGATCTCGGGCGGGAACCGCAGGAACGGGGTGAACTGCTCCCACGCCGCGCGCCACACCTTGACGATGCCGGGGTAGCGGTCTCCCCACTCGAGCTCGAAGGTGTCCATCGCGTCGACGGCGGCGTCGACGGTCGCTGCGGTGTAGATCGGCCGCAGCGCCGAGGTGACTGCTTTGCGGTCTTTCCATGAGGCGAAGCGCAGCGACGCCCGGATCAGGTGGATCACACAGGTCTGCACCAAGGCGTTGGGCCAGGTCGCCTCGATCGCGTCGGGGAGGCCTTTGAGGCCGTCGCAGCACACCAACAGCACGTCGTCGACGCCGCGGTTGCGGACCTCGGTGAGCACCGACAGCCAGAACTTGGCGCCCTCGCCGCCGTCGCCGAGCCACACCCCCAACACATGCTTGCGGCCCTCCACGTCGACACCGACTGCCAGGTAGGCGGCCCGATTGATGACGGTGCCCTGGGTGCGGACCTTGACCACCAGGGCGTCGATGTAGACGATCGGGTAGACGGCGTCGAGAGGCCGGGCCTGCCACTCGTTGAGCTCGTCGACGATGCCGTCGGTGACCCGGGAGATCAACGCCGGCGACACCTCGACCTGATACATGCGGGCCAGCTCACGGCGGATGTCCCGCGTCGAGAGACCGCGGGCGTAGAGGTGCACGATGTTGGCGTTGAACCCCTTCAACCGGCGGGCGTGCTTGGGGACCAGCAGCGGATCGAAGGTGCCGTTGCGGTCCCTGGGGACGTCCAGATCGACGGCGCCGATGTCGGTCAACACGGACTTGGGCGAGGTGCCGTTGCGGTTGTTGCCCGACCCCCGCCCAGCCGGATCGCCGGGCTCGTAGCCGAGATGATCGCTCAGCTCCTCACCCAGACCCCGCTCGATCAGCCGCTTGGTCAACTCGGCGAGCACCCCGTCGGGGCCGAGCAGCTCGAGGCCGCCGGCATCGACACCGGCCATGACCGCGTCGATCACCTCGTCGCTCACCGCCGACGACGGATCCACGGGCTGGTCGGGCTTCGGTTCAGTGATAGTCATCAGAATGGTCCTCCTCAGCGACCAGCGCTACCGCGCTACGCCGCTCTCGTGGTGGACCCTCCACTCACACAAACTCTTGTACACGCCCTCGACCCCGGCACCGGGTTCGCGCCACCGAACTGGCCATGGGAGCAGCGCTACCACTACCAGAAACGGGTCTACACCAACCTCGACAAGCTGCGCCGCTTCGGCTTGCCGATCTACATCGCCCTGCCATGGCGACACACCGAACAACACGACGAACTGCTCGAGATCGTCGTCCGCCAACAACCCGACTACGGCAGAGTCCACCACCCCGAGCGCGTCAGAGCGCTCGAACGCGACCTCGGGATCGGCTGACGACTCGGCTGACGACTCGCCACTCAGACACTGAGCGGCCCGCGGGGGTGCACGCCACTCGGAGGCAACCGTTCGTCCCATCCCGGCGGGCATCGCTCCGCAGCGACCTCGCTCAATGGCGCCAGCACGAACCGACGCTCGCCAATGCCGGGGTGTGGCACCGTCAGATCGGGATCATCGATGGTCACATCATCGAAGAACAACAGATCGACATCCAAGGTGCGCGGCCCCCAACGCACCAACCGCTGCCGCATCGCTTCGGATTCGATCCGCTGACACCGCCTCAACAACGCGTACGGATCGAGCCAGGTGCGGACCACCACGACCATGTTGAGATAGGCACCCTGGCCCTCCGGCCCCATCGGATCGGTCTCGAACACCTGCGACATCGCCACGACATCACCAAGACGCGACACCGCCAGGCGCAGGTACCCGTCGCGGTCACCGAGGTTCGATCCCAGCGCAACGATGGCGGTGTGCGGATCGCGGGTGGCCTGCTCGAAGTCTGCCCGCCGGCGAACGATCCGAACCGCGGTGCTCTCCACCTGCTCCGCGATCGGCGGGCGCACCTTCGTGACCGTCACATCAACCCCCTCGACCCGATCGAAGGCGAGCACGACCTCGGCGATCCGTTCGGCAAGTCGCTCGAGCAGCACGTCTTTCGACTCACGCACCGCATCAGCAACACAGACAGCCACTTCCCCGTAGTTCGCCGTATCGCTCAAGTCATCCGTCCGGCCGGCATCGCCCACATCGACATGCAACGACAGATCGACACGAATCGGCTGCGCCAACTCCCGCTCGTGCGGCAACGCCCCGACGATCGCCGTCACCACTAGATTGCTGATCTCGATCCGATCAGTCGGCGCGGCCCGCAACGCTTCCGAATTCACCCTGCCTCACTTCCATCTTCTACAAGCTTCGGCCGCAAGGCTGAATATCGCGCAAAAAAGACACGATAAGTGGTCTTGGGCGGAACTACATGCGTGTAACTTGGGGTTTGCGGGTAGCTCGCTGGGAGCGCCGCGTCGTGCTTGTTGGGGGTGCGATGTCCAGACAGAGTCCTTTCGTGATCGAGTTGAGCGTCGAGGATCGTCGTCGGCTGGAGTCGGTGGTTCGCCGCCGTACGGCTGAGCAGCGGATGGTGATGCGGGCCCGGATCGTGTTGGCGGCGTCCGCCGGCGAGGAGAACGCCAGCAT
>JACDGA010000073.1 GCA_013815505.1 Acidimicrobiia bacterium | reverse complement strand
GCTCGCCGAGCTGTTCGGCGTGGCCGCCGGCACGATGCGCACTGCGATCTCACGGATGGTCGCCGCCGGCGAGCTCACCGCAGCGGACGGCGAGTACCGGCTCGTCGGGCGTCTGCTCGATCGCAAGACTGCCCAGGACATCGGCCGTCGCCCACCGCCCGCTCGGTGGGACGGATCGTGGTGGGTCGCGGCCGTCACCGTGCCGAGACGGAGCGTCGCCGAACGACGGGCGTTCCGCACGGAGATGAAGAACCGGCGAATGGGCGAGCTCCGTCCCGACACGTGGATGCGACCGGCGAACCTCGACGCCATGCCCGTCAGCAGCGCCTCAGGCGTGGCCGCCGTGCGTGGTCCGCTCGACGGCATCGCAGCGACCGACCTCGTGTCGCAGCTGTGGCCGCTCGACGACCTCGCCCGGCAGGCTGCGACGCTCGGCGAGCTGATCGCTGATGCCGAGCCCGATCTCGATTCGGGCGACCCGCTGGCGCTCACGCGCACGATCGCGCTGTCCGCTGCTGCGGTCCGCTTCCTGCGTGCCGAGCCGCTGCTGCCACCGGCGCTCGTCCCACCTGGATGGCCCGTCGACCGGTTGCGCGCCGATTACCGCTCGTTCGACCGCGCCTTCGGACGCATGCTCACGTCGACGGTGCGTGCGAACGGGTGACGCGCTCAGCCAACAATCCATCGGCTCTTTGCTTCAACGGTGTTCTGGGTTGGGGAAGTCGAAGCGGCATCCGGCGTCCCATGCGGCGCGCTGGTTGCCGTGGGCCGGCATGCCGCCGCGATCCTTCAGCATCCGTGCGACGTGCATCAGGTTCCAGGTCATGAACGTCGTGTTGCGGTTGGTGAAGTCGTTGTCGGGACCCCCGGAGCCGTCGTCCAGGTAGGAAGGGCCCGGGCCTGCCTCGCCGATCCAACCGGCATCGGCCTGGGGTGGGATGACGCACCCGAGGTGGCCCAACGAGTAGAGCACGGCCATCGCGCAGTGCTTGATGCCGTCCTCGTTGCCGGTGACGATGCAGCCGCCGACCTTGCCGTAGTAGGCGTACTGCCCGGCGTCGTTCAGCTCGGACGAGTTTCCGTACAGACGCTCGATGACTCGGGCGGTGACCGAGCTGATCTGGCCCAGCCAGATCGGCGTCATGATCACGAGGATGTCGGCGGCCGTGACCTTCTCGTACAGCTCTGGCCACTCGTCGCTGTCGGCGCCGTGCTCGCACATGTCGGGGTAGACGCCCGTGGCGATGTCGTGGTCGGCGGCACGGATCATGTCCACCGACACGCTGTTCGCCTCCATGATCTCCACGGCGATGCGTGCAAGTCCTTCGGTGTTCGACACCTCAGGCGAGCGTTTCAGCGTGCCGTTGATGAACAGCGCGCGCAGGTCGCTGAAGTCCCACGTGCTCTCGTCGCACAGTTGCTGCTGGTACTCGTTCATGGTGGTTCGACCTCCGGTGCGGATCGTCGCACAATCGGGCGTGGACCGACGATCGAACGGGTACTGCTTTGCCATGAGCGATCCCGTCACACCCGATCCCGTCATGCCTGATCCCGTCACGCCCGATCCGTGGCCGGAGCCGGACCAGCCGGGTCAGCCCGACCAGCCAGGTGAGCCGGGGACGTTCCCCGAGCCGCCGATCCACCCCGACGAGCCGCCCACCGATCCCATCCCGAGCCCGATCCCGGTGCCGCCCGTGCCGCCGGCGCCCGATCCCGTCGAGCCGCCGTCGCCAGCGACATTTTGACGTGATTCAGACCGAGTCGGCGGCTGCTGTTCGGCGCGCCTCGATGACGCGTCGCTCCGAGTCGTTGTCGACGAGGGACAGGGCGAGGTCGTAGCAGGTGACAGCGTCGGCCCGGCGGCCGACACGCTCGAGCATGTCGCCGCGAGCCGTGTGGAACAGGTGGTAGCGCGCCAACTGACCGTGCTCGCCGAGACGCTCGATCTCGGCGAGCGCGACGTCGGGACCGTCCACCTCGGCGAGTGCGATCGCGCGGTTCAACCGCACGACAGGCGTCGGCGCCCTCGCCAGCAGTTGGTCGTAGAGCAGCACGATCTGACGCCAGTCGGTGTCCTCGGCTGACGGCGCGTCGCTGTGGACGGCGGCGATCGCTGCCTGGATCTGAAACGGTCCCGGCTCGTCACGGGCGAGGCAGCGGCGCACGAGCGCCTGGCCCTCGTCGATCAGCCAGCGGTCCCATCGCCGGCGGTCCTGGTCGGCGAGCCGCACGAGGCTGCCGTCTGCCGAGGTTCGGGCGGCCCGTCTCGAGTCGGTGAGCAGCAGCAGGGCGAGCAGGCCCATCACCTCCGGCTCGTCGGGCATCAGCTCGTCGAGCAGCCTCGCCAGACGGATCGCCTCGGCGCACAGCTCGGCACGGACGAGCTCGTCGCCCGTCGTGGCGACATGGCCCTCGTTGAAGATGAGGTAGACGACGGTCAGCACGCTCGCGAGACGAGCCGGGAGCGCGTCGCGGTCCGGGACGCGGTAGGGGATTTTGGCGACGCGGATCTTGTGCTTGGCCCTGACGAGTCGTTGCGCCATCGTCGACTCGCTGACGAGGAAGGCACGGGCGACCTCCGTCGTCTGGAGGCCGGCGATCAGTCGCAGCGTGAGTGCCATCCGCACCTCCGGTGCGAGTGCCGGGTGGCAGCACGTGAAGATCAGCCGGAGTTGATCGTCGGCGACCGTTCCTGTGTCCGGGGGCGCTGTTGGGTCGTCGTGCATCATGGCGGCGGCGTGGTGGCGTCGTTCCCGAGACGACTCTCGGCGGATGCGATCGATCGCCCGGTGCTTCGCCGTCGTGATGATCCAACCCGCTGGACTCGGGGGCAGCCCGCGATCGGGCCATCGGCGAACGGCCTCGACGAACGCCTCTTGCACCGCTTCCTCGGCGAGATCGATGTCGCCGAGGAAGCGGACGAGGCTGGCGATCGCTCGCCCGGATTCCTCACGGAAGATCTGGGCGATCGCGTCGCCGTCGACGGCGCCGGCAGCGGGTGTCAGCCTTCTTCTCCCTGCAGCGGGCGGACCTCGACAGGCGCCTGGCATGCCTTCGAGCCGGCTGCGGCGAGCGCGAGGGCGGAGTCGAGGTCGGCGGCCTTGACGACCCAGAAGCCGCCGAGATGCTCCTTCGCCTCGGCGAAGGGGCCGTCGGTGGTCACGATCTCATTGCCCGTGCCGTCGACGACGGTGGACGTGCTGGGCCCCTCGAGGCCGCAGGCGAACACCCACGATCCCGCTGACTGCAGCCGCTCGTTGAAGGCGTCGACGTCACGGAATGCCGCCTGCATCGCTTCCTCCGTCGGCTCGGCGTCACCCTCGGTGTGATGGACGGACAACATGTACTGCTTCATCTCGCGCTCCTTGCTGGTTTTCGTGCTGGTTTTCGTGCTGGTTGTGGTGCGTGTTGGTGGTCGGTGTGGATCGGCATCGCCGAGTCACACCCATGACACGAACGTCACGACACCAGATCGACAGTTCCTGGAAAAATCTCGTCCGCCGGCTCGCAAGCCTGGACTCAACGCAGTGCCGCAGCCGCAGCAGAGAACGTCTCGTCGGTCAGCCAGGGGCGAGGGAGCGGATCGTTGCCGCCGATCACGGCGCGCATGCGTGTGACGGCGTCCGAGCGCAGCTGCGCCTTGATGCGGGCGAACCCGATCGGCGGCGGGTGGGTGGCCGCGAGTGAGATCGCCGTCGGGGCCAACGCGTCGGCGTCGACGAGGCGGTCGAACACGCCGAGCGCGACGGCAGTCGCGGCGTCGACGTTCTCGCCCGTGAGCACGAGGCGGCGAGCGACGTGCGGCGCCAGCTCGCAGCGGACGACCTCGAGCGCGCCGACGGGATAGACGACCCCGACGCGAACCTCGGCGAGGCCGGCCTTGAACCCGGTGTCGGCGGCGAGGCGTATGTCGGCACAGAGGGCGAGGATGAGACCACCGGCGATGGCGTGCCCGTTGACGGCGGCAACGACGAGCTTCGGGCACGAGTACACGGCGAGGAACGCACGGTTGAGTGCCTCGATGAGCGCCTCCTGGTCGCCGGGGTCGTCGCCGATCTCGCGCAGGTCGAGTCCTGCGCTGAACGACCGACCTTCGCCGGTGAGCACGATCGCCGCAGCGCGGTCGTCGACGGCAAGATGCTCGAACGCCTCGGCGACCTCGTTGAGCGAGGCGGTCGTCATCGCGTTCGCCGGCGGACGCGCGAGCGAGACGACGGCGACGTGGTCGTGATGTTCGACGTGCACGGACATCGCCCCATCGTGGCCCGATTCGCGCGACGGTGCGCAGCTGGTCAGTCGTCGGTGTCGGCGAGGGCCGCCGCGTAGGCCGCCGTAGCCGAGTCGTTGAAGCAGACGAAGCGGACGAGCTCGACGTGCGTCGGGGTCGAGCGGATCGTGGCGACGGCGATCTCGGCTGCCGGCCCCGCCGGGTACCCGTACACGCCGGTCGAGATCGCCGGGATCGCGATCGAGCGCGCGCCGACCTCGTCCGCCCTGGCGAGCGACGTCCGGTAGCACGACGCCAGCAGCTCGGGTTCGCCGGCGTCACCGCCACGCCAGACCGGACCGACGGTGTGGATGACCCAGCGAGCAGGAAGCGCGAATCCGGGGCTGACCTTCGCCTCGCCCACCGGACAGCCCCCGAGTCCGCGGCAGAACTCGAGCAGCTCGACGCCTGCGGCGCGGTGGATCGCGCCGTCGACGCCTCCGCCGCCGAGCAACGAGGAGTTGGCGGCGTTGACGATCGCGTCCGTCGCCTCGAGCGTGATGTCACCGTCGACGACGTCGATCTGCACGCCGTGATCCTTCCACCACGGTCTGGGCGGGATCGCTTCCAGCAGGTGAGAGCGATCCCGCCCAGACGGTGAAGTGGGAGGAATCCCGCCCAGACGGTGGTGGGGGGAGGCTCGGGACCGGCCTGGCAGAGTGGGGGCGTGAGTGTCAGTCGGGAGGCGTTCGAGCAGCGGGACCGTGACGACCCGCTCGCGGGTCGGCGCGACCTGTTCGTGTTGCCCGACGGCGTGATCTACCTCGACGGCAACTCCCTCGGCGCGCTCGTCCGCACGGTCCCGGAACGGATGCGATCGGCCGTCGAGGACGAGTGGGGGAGCGGCCTCATCCGTTCGTGGAACGACGCCGACTGGTACACGGCACCTCAGCGCGTGGGTGCGCAGCTCGCAGCGCTCGTCGGTGCCGATGCCGACGAGGTGATCGTGTGCGACTCGACCTCGGTGAACCTGTTCAAGGTGCTCGTCGCCGCCGCCCGGCTGGAGCCCACCAGACGCACGATCGTGACGGACGAGACGACCTTCCCGACCGACGCCTACATCACGACCGAGGCGGCGGGTCTCACGGGCACCGTCGTGTCGTCGGTCGCATCAGACGAGGTCGTCGCCGCGATGGAGGCCGCCGGCGAGGACCTCCTCGCCGTGTCGCTCACTGACGTCGACTACCGCACCGCCCGCCGCCACGACATGCGAGCGATCACCCAGCGTGCTCACGAGCTCGGCGGGCTCGCCGTCTGGGACCTCTGCCACAGCGCCGGCGTGCTGCCTGTCGACCTCGCCGGCTGCAGTGTCGATCTCGCCGTCGGGTGCACGTACAAGTACCTCAACGGGGGGCCGGGGTCGCCGGCGTTCGTGTTCGTCGCGGCCCGACACCTCGACGCCATCCAGCAGCCGCTGCCCGGTTGGCACGGCCACGCCCGGCCGTTCGCTCTCGAAGCGGCGTACGAGCCGGCGCCCGGCATCGTCCGGATGCTGTCGGGAACCGCGCCGCAGCTCGGACTGCTCGCCCTCGAAGCGGCGCTCACGGCCTACAAGGACGTCGCGCTCGACGACGTGCGGGCCAAGAGCATCGCGCTCACGGAGGCGTTCATCGAGCTCGCCGACGAGCGCCTCGCAGCGCACGGGTTCACCGTCGCCAGCCCACGCCGCAGCGCCGAACGTGGCAGCCACGTCGCGCTCGGCCACGACCACGCCTACGGGATCACCCAGGCGCTGATCGCCCGCGGCGTGATCGGCGACTTCCGCGAGCCGAACCTCGTTCGTCTCGGCTTTGCGCCGCTCTACGTCCGCCACGTCGACGTGTGGGACGCCGTCGAGCTCCTCGTCGACGTGATGGAGCGCGAGGAGTGGACCGACGCGGCACACCAGCAGCGCAACGCCGTCACCTGAACCGGTCGTCGCTTCTGGCCACATTTCACGCGGGGTCGACGAAGATCGCCACGCGGTCGAACTCGTTGGCGCGATGCAGCTCCATCCACTCGTCAACATCACCCAGCAACTCCGGCGGGCCATCGAGCAGGCCGTAATCCCGTAGGCCGCTCATCATCCGCACCACCTCGTACACGCCTCTTCGACCCGGTCGCTCGCCGTCGATCACGGCGGACACGGCGTCGACGCGCTCTTCGAAGATGTAGCGTGCGGCCGGCACGTCGACGGCGAGCTCACCGTCGGCCAGCGCCCCAAGAAGGCGGCGGTCGAGCTCGTTGCGGCGGGCATCGTCGGACTGCGTCAGGACGGACGCCGCCGCCAGCTCCACGAGGTCGTCGTCCACGCGGTCGAGGTTGCTGCCCGTCACCAGGTACATGCGCCGCATCCCCGTCGCCTCTTCGGGATCGAGATCGCGACGCTCGCCGAACCGCTCGCCGTCGATCTCGTTGACGAAAACGAACGCCACGTCGTGGCGCTGCAGCTCGGCCATCACTGCGTAGGAATATCGACTGAAGGTGCGTTCGAGACTGCGGTCGAACACGACGGGCTCGTCGAGGTCCAGCTCTGCCAGCGAGTCCGCCAGCTCAGAGCGCAGCTCACCGGCCACGCCAACCAGTTCGTCCTCCTCGGCGCTCGTTCCGCGTTCTCGGACCACCGTTGGCACGCTCGGCACGACGGCGAGCACCGCGCCGGCGGTCACGACGCTCACAATTACGTGGCGGGGGACAGCCACCCGCGTCGCCGCCGCCTCGGCGAGTGATGACGCCACCGACAGCGTGACGAACGCGCCGATGGGCCAGATCCAGTGGTAGTTCTGTGGCGCCACACCGAAGGACGTGAGCGGGATCGTCGACGCCGACCACCATCCGATGGCGAGCAACGCCGGCCCCCACATGGCCAGTGTGAGTCGGGCGTGAGTGGATGGCAGGAGCACGGCCAGCACCACAGCTCCGATGGTGATCGCACCGAGGATGGCCAACCGCAACCACGCTGACGACTCCTCCATGAGCTGTTCGCTGGGGAAGAACCTCAGGATCGAGTCGCCCAGCCAGAACGGTGGCTGGCCGAGAATGTCGGTCAGCACCCGGGCGCCGCCGCTCCCGCCGATGCCGACAGTCTGGCCTGGGGCCCCGAGCGCCCTGCCCAGGTTGCCTTTGCCCCAGAACTGGTCCCACAGCGGCTGGGACCAGCACACCACGCCGACCGCTGTTGTGACCGCCAGCGGCCGCAGCAGCGGCTCGGGATCGCGGTCGGGATCGCCGGCTGCCCATCTCGTCACGGCGAAGCCACCGAGGGCCACGATGGCGATCATCCCGGTCGGCAGGGCGAACGTCAGGTGGGTTTGCACGATCAAGCTGGCGACAAGCACGAGCCACGGCATCACCCAGGCTCGGCCGGCGCTGACCGCCCACGCAACGAACAGCAGGCACCAGAACGGCAAGATCAACGCCCACTGCTGACGCGCCTCGATCAGCGATCGGCTGCCAATGGTCCACTCCAGCAGCGCCGTGACGCCCATCACCGCCACGACGCCGGCCGGGCCGACCATGCGCCGGCACACGGCCCATACGCCCACAACGGCGGCGATGTTGAGCAGGGCGACACCGATGGCCAAACCCTCAGGTCCGAACAGATGAGTGAACGGCGCCAGCAGATCGAGTTGGAGTGGCCCGAGATTGTTGATCGACTTCTCGAGTCCACTGCTCCCCGACGACCAGGCCCCGAGCAGCGGGTGGTTGGCCGTGAGCA
>JACDGA010000348.1 GCA_013815505.1 Acidimicrobiia bacterium | reverse complement strand
CACGGAACGTCGAGCGGTTGTCGCCGAGGAAACCGTCGAGGCTGACGAGGACGGAGTCGAGCAGGCGCTGGTGGTGCCCGCTCCTCATCGACGCGTCGACGACGCGAGCGACGAGCGGTGCGGCGTCGATGCGTTCCACCCGATCCTCGACGACGCGCTCGATGCCGGCCTGCAGCTCGGCGTCGTCGAGTACCTCGACGACGGCCCCGACGGCATCGGCGAGCGCGTCGGCAAGCCGCTTGGCGTTGTGCGGGTCGGTGAGCCAGACACCGAGGCGCTCGGCGAGCCGCGCCTCGGCGAGGCGTTCGTCGAGCACCTCGCGACTGAGGAAGTTGCCCTCGACGAACTCGCCGAGCCCACGACCGATCTCGTCTTTGCGTCTCGGCACGATGGCCGTGTGGGGGATCGGCAGCCCGAGCGGGTGGCGGAAGAGCGCCGTCACGGCGAACCAGTCGGCGAGCGCGCCCACCATGGCCGCCTCGGCGAACGCCCGCACGTACCTGATCCAGGTGGCACGGTCGTCGTAGGCGTTGGCAACGAGGAACACGACGACTGCGAGCACGAAGAGCCCCGTCGCGACGCGCTTCATCCGCGCGAGCGCCGTTGCGCGTGCGACGTCGGCCGCCGAGTCCTGGTGGGTCGTCGCCATGAGCGGCGACCGTACCCGTGGGCGGCTCGTGATCGGCGCGCAGCAGTAGCCTCGATCAACGTGCCGCGGCGCTACTACTTGGAAACGCTGGGCTGTCCGAAGAACGACGTCGACTCGGCGAAGTTGGAGGGGTCGCTGCTGACAGCGGGGCTCGAGGCGACGGACGACCCGTCACAGGCGGATCTCGTCGTCGTCAACACGTGTGCGTTCATCGAGACGGCACGCCAGGAGAGCATCGACACGATCTTGGCCCTCGACGAGCTGCGCAGCGACGGGACACGCCTCGTCGTGACCGGTTGCATGGCCGAGCGCTACGGCGACGAGCTCGCAGCGGCCCTGCCCGAGGTCGACGAGATCGCAGGGTTCTCGGACGCCGTCGCTGCCGTGACCGGCAGGACGCGTGGCTCGAGCATCCCGGTGACGTCGGCACCGATTCCCGAGCTCGACCTGCTGAACCTGCCGCGCCCCGCCTCGAAGGTGCCGTGGGCGTACGTGAAGATTGCAGAGGGCTGCGACCGGGCGTGCGGGTTCTGCGCCATCCCGAGCTTCCGTGGGCCCCAACGCAGTCGAGACGTCGCTGCGATCCTCGACGAGGTCGACCAGCTCGCCGTACACGAGATCGTGCTCGTCGCCCAGGACCTCGCCTCGTACGGCAAGGACCGTCCGGGCGAGCTGGGAGCCGGCGCCATCGTGCCGCTCGTGCGCGACGTCGCCCGGCGGGTGCCGTGGGTGCGGCTGCTGTACCTCTACCCGAGCGACCTCGACGACGCCCTGATCGATGTCATCTGCGAGACCGACGTGCCGTACTTCGACCTGTCGTTGCAGCACGTCTCGAAGCCCTTGCTGCGCCGGATGCGGCGACCAGGCGACGCCGCCCGGTTCCTGTCGAAGATCGAGACGATCCGCGAGCGACGCGCCGATGCTGCGCTGCGCAGCAACTTCATCGTCGGGTACCCGGGCGAGACCGAGGCCGACCATGATGCCCTGCTCGAATTCGTCGAACAGGCCCAGCTCGACTGGTGCGGGTTCTTCGCCTACTCGCGCGAGGAGGGGACGTACGCCGCCGCACTCGACGGCACCGTCGAGCGGACGCTGATGGACGAGCGCCTCGCCGAGCTGCGGGCGTGCCAAGACGAGATCACGGCAAGCCGCAGCGACGCCCTTGTCGGGACGCGAGTGCGAGTCCTCGTCGACGAGCCGGGCGTCGGCCGCAGCGGACGCGAGGCGCCCGAGATCGACGGCATCATCCACGTCGACCCGGCGCTGGCCCCGTTCGAGTTCCACGACGTGGACATCGTCGACGCGCTCGGTCCTGATCTCGTCGCGAGCGGTGGCGTGCCGTCGTGACGATGGATCCGCTGGCGCTCGCGACGTGGGCCAACGCCGTGACCGTCGGCCGGCTGCTGCTGTCGCCCGTGATGTTTCTCGTCATTCCCGAGCACGACCGCGGCGCGTGGGGCGCGTTCGCGCTCTGGTTCGTGCTCAGCCTGAGCGACGCCATCGATGGTGTCATCGCTCGCCGACGCGGCCCGACGAGATCGGGCGCGTTCCTCGATCCGCTCGCCGACAAGGTGCTGGTGCTCGGCGCGATGTTCACGCTCGTGCGCTACGACGTGTTCCCGCTGCTGCCGGTCGCGGTGATCGCGGTGCGCGAGTTCGTCATCAGCATCTATCGCACGGTCGTCGGCACCCGCGGCGTGAGCATGCCCGCCAGCCGGCTCGCCAAGTACAAGACGCTGTTCCAGCAGCTGGCGGTCGGTTTCGCGCTTTGGCCGTGGTTCGCCGACGGGACGAGCTGGGTGTGGCTCACGTTCCTGTGGGCGGCGGTCGTGCTGGCGGTCGTGAGCGGCGCGCAGTACTTCCTGCGCGGTCGCATTCGCCGGGGCGAGACCGTGCATGCGCTGTGACGTCGTCGCGGTCGGCACCGAGCTGCTGCTCGGGCAGATCGTCGACACGAATTCCTCATACCTCGGAGAACAGCTCGCACTGCGCGGCATCGACTCACTGCTGCAGGTGAAGGTCGGCGACAACCTCGATCGAATGGTGGCGGTGCTGCGCGCTCGCCTGGAGGAGGCCGATGCCGTCATTGTCTGCGGCGGGCTCGGTCCGACCCACGACGACATCACCCGCGAGGCCATCGCCGAGGTCATGGGCGTCGAACTCGAGGAGGACGCAGAGGTTGCCGAGCGGATCATTGCCATGTTCGAGTCGCGAGGCAGGCGGATGCCGATGAACAACCTCCGCCAGGCAATGGTGCCCGTCGGTGCCACCGTCATCGCCCAGACGATGGGTACGGCCCCCGGCCTCATCTGCCC
>JACDGA010000347.1 GCA_013815505.1 Acidimicrobiia bacterium | reverse complement strand
CCCGCACGGGCGCGCTGCGATCGATGATCTACGAACCGGCGCTCGATGCCTCGGGACGGCTGCTGGTGGCCGTCGCCGTCGGCATCAACGGCGAGCCTGCGACGAAAGCGAAGGAACTTGCGGCGATGGACGTCGACGTGCTCGTGATCGACACGGCCCACGGCCACCAGCAACGGATGCTCGACACGGTGGCGGCCGTGCGGGCGGCGACGCCAGACGTGCCTCTGGTGGCCGGCAACGTCGTCACGGCGGAGGGCACACGCCAGCTGATCGAGGCGGGTGCCGACATCGTGAAGGTGGGTGTCGGACCCGGCGCGATGTGCACGACGCGGATGATGACCGGCGTCGGCCGCCCGCAGTTCAGCGCGATCGTCGAATGCGCCGAGGAGGCTCGCCGGCTGGGCAAGCACGTGTGGGCGGACGGCGGCGTGCGCTATCCCCGCGACGTCGCGCTCGCACTCGCCGGCGGGGCGGCGAGCGTGATGTTCGGGTCGTGGCTCGCCGGCACGTACGAGTCGGCGGCGGACACGATGCGTGACCCCGACGGCCGCCTCTACAAGGAGGGCTACGGCATGGCGTCGAACCGCGCCGTGAAGAACCGCACCCGTACGGAGTCCGACGTCACGCGGGCGAAGAAGGAGTTGTTCGAGGAGGGCATCAGCACGTCGCGGATGTACCTCGATCCCGCCCGGCCCGGCGTCGAGGACATCATCGATCAGCTCGTCGCCGGTCTCCGCTCGTCGTGCACGTATGCCGGCGCGGCATCGATCGACGAGCTGCACGATCGCGCTGTCGTCGGCGTGCAGACGTCGGCCGGCTACGAAGAGGGCCGTCCCTTCGGGTCCTCGTGGTGATCGTCGTGGCCATCGACGGTCCTGCGGGCGCCGGCAAGAGCACGGTCGCGCGAGCGGTCGCCGCCCGCCTCGACCGTGATCACCTCGACACGGGGGCGATGTACCGGGCCGTCACGTTCGCGGCGCTGCGCGACGGGATCGACGTCGCCGACGTGGCTGCCGTGGCGGCGGCGTCGCGATCGCTCGACCTCGCCATGGACGACGGAACGGTGGTCGTCGACGGCATCGATGCCACGGAGGCGATCAGGAGTGACGAGGTGACGCGCAGCGTGTCGGCCGTCGCCGCCAACAGCGGCGTGCGTGCCGAGCTCGTGCGCCGTCAGCGGGCATGGGTGGACGAACACGGCGGCGGCGTGATCGAAGGACGAGACATCGGATCGATCGTGTTCCCAGAGGCGACGCTGAAGGTGTACGTCACGGCGAGCCCGCAGGTGCGCGCGCAGCGTCGCTCCGCCGAGTCCGGCAGCCTGCTCGGCGACCTCGACGAGATCGAGGCAGCCATCGCCGCTCGCGACCTGTGGGACTCGACGCGCGACGACAGCCCGCTGCGCCGGGCCGACGACGCCCATCTCATCGACACGAGCGAACGCACTGTCGACGACATCGTGGAGGAGATCGTAAGGATGCTCGGATGACGACGACCACCGAGTCCGTCCGCCCGCAGCCGGCACCTGCAGGCCCGAGCCGTGGGGCGCGCATCGGATACTGGTTCGTGAGCAGCGCGGTGCGCGGCGTGCTCAAGCTCTACAACCGCGCGCGAGTCACGGGACGCGAGCACCTCCCGGCGAAAGGTCCGTTCGTGCTCGCACCGACCCATCGATCCAACGTCGACACGTTCGCCGCCTCGATGCTGGTGCGCCGGCGGATGCGGTTCATGGGCAAGAACACGCTGTGGAAGGTGCCGGCGTTCGGCCGCTTCATCTCGTCGCTCGGCGCATTCCCGGTCGTGCGCGGCAGCGCCGACCGTGACTCAATGCGGCAATGCATCGAGATCCTGCGGACCGGTGAGCCACTCGTGCTGTTCCCCGAGGGCGAGCGCAAGCAGGGACCGGTCGTGTCGCCGTTGTTCGACGGCGCGGCATACGTCGCAGCCAAGGCCGGTGTGCAAATCGTGCCCGTCGGGATCGCCGGCACCGAGCGTGTGATGCCCGTGGGATCGAAGATGATCTGGCCACACCGCATCGACGTCGTCATCGGCCCGCCCATCACGGTCGGGGACGGCACGCCCGGATCCGTGCCCCGCAGCGCCATCCGCGAGGCCACCGCGATCCTGCACGCCCAGCTGCAGTCGCTGTTCGACGAGGCGCAGCGCCGCAACGGCGCCTGAACCACCTGCGCCACGTCGTCAGGTGCGGTCAGATCCCGACGAGGTAGGCGTGGAGCGCGTCGCGCAGCCTCGGCGGGTCCTGTGCGCCGCAGAGCTCTCGGGCCGAGTGCATCGACAGCTGCGCAACGCCGACATCGACGGTGTCGATGCCGAGCCGGGTCGCCGTGACAGGGCCGATGGTGGACCCGCACGGCATGTTGTTGCGCGAGACGAACACCTGGACGTCACTGCCGACGGCCTGGCATGCGCGGCGGAACAGTGCCGCCGTGCGCGCCGACGTGGCGTAGCGCTGGTTGGCGTTGAGCTTGATGACGGGCCCGCCGTTGACGATCGGCCCGTGGAGCGGATCGTGGCGCTCCGGGTAGTTGGGGTGCACGGCGTGAGCGCCGTCGGCCGACACGCACGACGAGCTGGCGGCGATGCGCCGGCGGTCCTCGACATCGCCACCTCGGGCTGCGACGAGGCGATCGAGCACCGATTCGAGCAGCGGACCCGCAGCGCCCGTCGCCGAACCGGAACCCACCTCCTCGTGGTCGAAGAGCGCGATCAACGCGCCGGCTCCGTCGTCCTCGGGTTCCGTCGTTGCAAGCGCCGACGTCGCCGCCCAGCACGACACCTGGTTGTCGATCCGGGCGCTCGCCAGCAGCGACCGATCGCCGCCGAGCAGCGCGGCACCCTGGATGTCGTAGAGGCACAACTCCCACGACTCACGGCCGACCTCCGTGCCGGTTGCCGATCCGAGCCAGCCCGCGAAGTTGCCGATGTCCGACGCCGTGGTGGCCCACAC
>JACDGA010000346.1 GCA_013815505.1 Acidimicrobiia bacterium | reverse complement strand
GATCCACGTGAACAGTGGATCCGTGGCGCGACCGACGAGCATCTCCGGGTGCCACTGCACGCCGAGGAGCGTTGCAGCCGGCTTCTCGATCGCCTCGATCGTGCCGTCCGACGCGGTCGCCGAAACCGACCAACCAGTGCCGAGCCGGTCGACCGTCTGGTGGTGCAGCGAGTTGACGAGCACGCGATCTCCGCAGAGCCGCGCCAGCAGTGTGTCCTCGGCGACCGTCAGCTCGTGTGCCACCGTGGATGGCTGCCCGTCGAAGCGCGCATGCGACGGTACGTGCTGGTGAAGGCTCCCGCCGTCGCTGACATTGAGCAGCTGCATCCCCCTGCAGATGCCGAGCACGGGCAACGACCTCGCCGCCGCCTCACGGGCGAGGGCGAGCTCGAATAGATCACGTGACGCCTCGGGCGGGAACTCGTCGGTCTCGCTCGCCGCACCCCACAGCGAGGGGTCGATGTCGGCGCCACCCGTCAGCACGAGCCCGTCGACGTGGTCGAGCAGATCGAGCGGCCCCGCATCGAGTGGCAGGTGGAGTGGCAATCCGCCGGCCTCGAGCACGCCACGCCCGTAGTCGCTGACGTAGACGTCGAACTCGAGATCGGCGAGCGACTCGGGGAACCCGGCCACCTGCGAGCCGCGCTTGCGCCGGCCGGTGACGCCGATCAGGGGTCGTTGCGGTGGATCGTTGACTCGTGGATCGTGCACTGTCCGCTCCTTCGCCGGCCACGGTACCGCCCGTACCCCGCCACGTCGCCGACACCTAGTGTTCACTGTCCATGAGCACGCGCAGCGAGCGAATGCCTGACGCGCGAGCGCCAGCAAGTCGGACGGCGATGGGGTCCGGGGGCGCGCAGCCCCCGGGGAAGCGATGAGCACGCGCAGTGACCGCGACGAGACGCCGTCCGAGCGCGCCGACCGCAATCTCGAGGAGCTCATCAGCGAGGTGAGGGTCGCGTTGCCGGGCGTGCAGGTGCTGTTCGCGTTCCTGCTCGTGGTGCCGTTCAACGACCGCTTTCGCGATCTCTCGCGCTTCGATCAGCGGCTCTATCTCGCGACGCTGCTGAGCGCCACGATCGCGGCGGCGCTGCTCATCGCCCCGAGCATCAACCACCGCATCGAGTTCGCAACCGGCGACAAGGAGCACCTCGTGCGCATCGCCAACCGGCTCACCATCGCCGGGCTGGCCGTACTGGCGGCCTCGATGACGATGGCGGTCGCGCTCGTCACCAAACTGGTGTTCTCCGGCGCGACCACGGTGATCGTCGCCACGTCGCTCGCTGCGCTCTTCAGCCTGCTGTGGTTCGTGATGCCAGTGGTGCGCGTGCGCCACCGCGCTCACCGCTCGGCAGCGCGATCTGAGTGAGCTGCGTGGCGCCGTCCTGCACGATGTAGCCGAGACCGGCTCGCGGTGGTACGGGCGTGCACCGCGGCAGCGTCTCGCCGAGCACATCGCCGTCCGCCTGACCACCTGCAGTGAGCACGATGCCGAGCCGGGAGCGCCGCACCAGCCGCGTCCAGTGGCCGTAGTCGGCGCGCACCGAGCTCGGCCGCACGGCGGCGACGACGGTGAGCGTGGTCGCCGCCCGCTCGACGAGGGCCGCGAGCGCGCCGTCGGCATCAGCGACACGATCGGCGTCGTCGACGACGAGCAGTCGCGGCCGGGCGTCGCCGCCGCTGGCCGCCAACCCGGTCAGAACCGCCGCGTCGATCGCGCCGCTGGCTCGACCGTCGACGACGATCACCTCGCCAGACGGATGGCAGCATGCCCACGCCTCAGCGATCGTGCGCAACGTGGCCGACCGCCCGCTGCGGGCGCTCCCGGCGACGAGCACGTGTTCGCCGCCGCGAACGACGAGCGTCGCCGGGCCGAGATCGTGAAACTGCCGGCCGATCCGCAGCCGTGCGCAGGAGCCAGCGACCTCGGGACCGGCGGCGAGTTCGTCGAGCGAGATCGACGCCGGCAGCGTCTCGACGGGTGCCGGACCGCCGGGAAGCGGCACGACGAGCGCGAGGTTGTCGGCGTTGGCCGAGACGATCTGGCCGTAGAGCCCCGAGCCGACATCGAGCATCCGTCCCGGGATCGCCGCCGGCACGTCGCAGGGACGAGCACCCACGAGCACCGCATCCGACCGGTCGTCGAGGTGGAAGAGCCAGCGACGTGCACACGACGAGATCGCCGTGGACGCACCGCGTCCGGGCTGCACCGCGATGATCGCCGTGATGCCGACGGCCGGGCCTTCGGCGAGCAGGCGCAACAGGCGTTCATCGATCGATCCGGCGAGGAAGGAGTCGTCGAGGTCGCGCAGCGCGGCGAACCCGTCGACGCACCACACGATCCGCGGTTGCCTGTCGTGCGCCGTGCTTGCCCGGCGACGATCGAGCTCGCCAACGAGGCGGTCGACGAGCCGTCCCAGTCGCTCCCGCTCCCCGACTCGGACAACCGCACCGCAGTGCGCCATGTTCGCCACCGCATCGAGTCGCGTTTCGCCGGTGGTGTCGATCACGTAGACGTGCAACGCACGTGGGTCGTGGCGGCGGCCGAGCTCGGCAAGGAGGGTCGCCATTGTCGCCGTCGTCCCGGACCCGCGAGCGCCGACGAGGGCGAGGTTCGTGTCCTCCTGCGGTGACCAACAGACGCTTCGACGTGCCTGCTCGTCGGGAACATCGAAGAGCCCGACCGCGCCGGGCTCGACAAGGTCGCCGTCGAAGCCCTCGGCCGCAAGTACCGGCGGCAACGGCTCCAGCCATGCCCGCCGCAGACTCGGTTCCGTTGCACGATCGTGCGCCTCGCGCACGGCGCTCACGAGTGCGTCCAGCTCGCTTGTTGCGGTCAACGCGGCATCGGTCGCCGATTCGACGATCACCCGTGCGGGGTCGGGTGGTCGGACGGCCGTGGTGCACGACGCCACCTGGAACTCGATCCGCTCGCTCGCCCCGAGACGCAGCATCGCTCGGCCGGGTTGGGTC
>JACDGA010000004.1 GCA_013815505.1 Acidimicrobiia bacterium | reverse complement strand
ACCAGCAGAAGCTGATCGTCGGACGGGAGATGCTCGCCGGCCCGCGGGTGCTCGTCGCCGCCCACCCGACGAGGGGCGTCGACGTCGGCGCGCAGGCGGCGATCTGGGACATCTTGCGCGATGCGCGTACGGAAGGACTGGCGACGCTGCTGATCTCCGCCGACCTCGACGAGCTGATCGGGCTCAGCGACCGGCTGCTCGTCATGCTGCGCGGGCGCATCGTCGCCGAGCTCGACCCCCAAACCGTCACCGCCGGCGAGCTCGGCGGCTTCATGACCGGTGCCCTCGGCGGCGACGAGGACGCGAGAGCGACGCCGTGAACCGCAGCCGGCTGCTCGGCGGGTTCGCCGCTCCCGCGCTCGCCGCCGTCGCCGCGATCGGGGTGTCGTCGATCGCGGTCTGGATCTCGGGGAACGATCCTGTCACCGCGTTCCAGGCGATGTGGAGCCAGATCGACTCGACGCAGTCCGCGACGCTGATCGTCAACCGCGCCGTTCCCTACTACATCGCCGCCATCTCGGTCGCGATCGGGTTCAAGATGAACCTGTTCAACATCGGCGTGAACGGCCAGTACGTGCTCGCCGCGATGCTCGCCGCTGCAGCGGGCGCGGCCGTCGATCTCCCGCCGGTGCTGCACATCGCGATGATCGTCGTCATCGCCGTCGTCGTCGGCGCCACGTGGGCGGCGATCCCTGCGGTCCTCAAGGCGTACCGCGGCGTCAACGAGGTGATCTCGACGATCATGCTCAATTACGTCGCCACCAACCTCATCGCCTACCTCCTGACCGAACACTTCCGCAATCCCGAGCAGACCAACATCCGCGAGACGCGAGTGCTGCCCGACAGCGCCCGCCTCCCGCGCCTCACGTCGATCTTCGGGGTCTCCCTCGATCAGGCGCTGTTCCTCTTCCTCCCGGTCGCGATCGCCCTCGGCATCGGCTATCACGTGTTGCTCAATCGCAGCCGGTTCGGGTTCGATCTCCGGGTGTCGGGCGAGAACCCGACTGCGGCGAGAGCAGCCGGCATCAACCCGCGCAAGATGATCCTCGTCACGATGATCATGTCGGGTGCGATCGCCGGGCTCGTCGGCCTCGGACCGCTCATCGCCGACAACACGTTCTACAAGTACGGCGACCAGTTCCCGACGACGTTCGGGTTCACCGGACTGTCGCTCGCGTTGCTCGGCCGCAACCATCCCGTCGGGATGGCGGCGGCGGCAATCGTGTGGGCGACGATCGAGCGGGCGACGCAGGCGCTGGCGTTCGTCGACATCCCCCAGGAGATCGGCGTCATCCTGCAGGGATCGTTCCTGCTCGCCGCCGTGATCGCCTACGAGGTGGTCCGCAGGATCACGAATGACGCAGAAACCCGTGCCGCGGCGCGGCAGCTTGGCGGCGACCGACCCCCACCTGCCACGGTTCCTGCGGAGGCCCCGGCGTGACGATCATGGCGTTCCCCGGCCACGCAGGCCGACGGTCACCACTCCTCGGCTGGCGCCTCGTCGCTCGCATCGGTGACATGGTGAACCGATGACCGCAACGGCCATCGCCCACGACGAGGTGGGCCCGTCGGGCGAGCGTCGGGCGATGCGACTCCCCGGGTCGCTGTCGCTGTGGATGCTCGCCGCTGGGATCGTCGCCGTGGCGCTGGCCAGGATCATCACGCACAACGACGACATCACGTCGGCGAGCACGTTCGGCGTCGCGCTCCGCACAGCGGCACCGATCGCACTCGCCGGGCTCGGCGGCCTCTACGCCGAACGCAGCGGCACGATCAACATCGGTCTTGAGGGGATGATGGTGATGGGCACCGCCTTCGCCGGCTGGTGGGCGTGGGAGTTCAACCCGTGGATGGGGCTGCTCGGCGGCGTCGTTGGCGGCATGCTTGGTGGCCTCCTCCACGCCGTCGCGACAGCGACGTTCGGTGTCAACCACATCGTCAGCGGCTTCGCGATCAACATCATCGCCCCCGGCGTCGCTCGCTTCATGGCGAACCTGCTCTTCGAGGGCGAACAGGGTGGCTCGCTCACGAACTCACCAGGGATGAACGGCGAGATGGGCACGTTCACGATGCCGGTCCTGTCGGGCGGGCCGCTGTTCGGGCTCGACACGACGTGGGACCCGCTCGGCAACATCGCCGAGCGGGGCTGGTTCGCCGTCTCCGACGTCGCCGGCCTCCTCAAGGCGCTGACCACCGAGCTGCGCTTCGACCTCGTCGTCGCCGTCGTCCTCTTCGTCCTCAGCATCTTCGTCCTCTGGCGGACGGCCTTCGGCCTGCGGCTGCGGGCGGCCGGCGAGCGGCCGAGCGCCGCCGACTCGCTCGGTGTGCGCGTGGTCGCCTACCGCTACATCGGCATGGCGATCTCGGGCGGACTCGCCGGGCTCGCCGGCGCCGTCCTCGTCATCGGTGCCAACCGCTACACGCAAGGTCAAACAGGCGGTCGTGGGTTCCTCGGCCTTGCGACCCTCGTCGTCGGCAACTGGCGCCCCGCCGGCGTCGCCGCCGGCGCAGGACTGTTCGGCTTCTTCGACGGCATCACCCAGCGGCTCGACCCGGGCAGGCTCGTCCTGGCGGCGATTCTCGCTGCAGTGATCCTGCTTGCCGTCTTCCTCGCCTACCTGCTCGTGCGGCAACCACGCTCGATCGCGACCGTCGTCGTCGTCGCCGGCGCCGCGGTCGTGATGTACGCGCTCTTCAACGTCGAGAACCTGCGCGACGACACGCTCCTGCTCATCGGCGTCGCACTCGCCGTCGTCTCCCTGCTCGCCGTCGCAACCGTGGTGGCGTGGAGGACGAGAACGCTCGACGTCCTTGCCGTCGCGGTCGGTCTCTCGGTGCTGTACGTGGCCTACCTGTCGGTCGACGAGATCCGCTCGGAGTTCGTGTTCATGGCCCCGTTCATCGTCACCCTCATCGTCGTCGCCTCCCGCGGCCAGACCCTGCGCCCACCGGCCCGCGCCGGCATCCCGTGGCGCAAGGGCTCCCAGGAGGGCTGACCCGCCCCGAGCGGTAGCGTCGACGGCCCCCTCCCGGGCCGATCCACATGCGCACACCACTCGACTCGTCCGTCACGCTCGAACACGAGCGCGCCGCGCTCGATCGGGCACGGCGTGCCGCTGCGGCGCGTCTCGCTGAGTTCTCCCGCATCGGCTCCGGCGGCGGCGCCGACGCGCTCTCGGACGAGTACATCGCGGCGGTCGTCGCCGGCGCCGTCGAGAAGTTCCAGCGTGAGCTCGTCGTGTTCGGACGGATCGACGACGACCAGCCGTGGCGCATCGGCCTCTACGGCATCGACGACGACGGCGAGCAGATCGTCGTCGATTGGCGGGCTCCGCACGCTCAGCACTTCTATCAGTCGTCGTTCGACGAGCCGGGCGCGATGCACCGACGGGTGAGCTACGTCGGCTGCATCGACGACCTGTTCGTCGAGGACTTCGAGTCGGGAGAGGTGTCCGGCTCGTCGCCGCTGATGACCGAGCTGTCGCGCAGCCGCGGGGAGTCGATGCGGACCGCCGTCGCGACGCTGCAGGCCGACCAGGACCGCCTCGTCCGCCTCGATCCCGACGAGCGCCTCGTCGTTCGCGGCGGGCCGGGGACGGGCAAGACGGTCGTCGGGCTCCACCGTGCGGCCTGGCTCGTGTACCACGACCGCCGGCTCACGGCCGAGCGCATCCTTGTCATCGGCCCGAGCGACCGGTTCTTACGGTACGTGTCGGCGGTCCTGCCGACGCTCGGCGAGGCGAAGATCACTCAGACGACCTTCGACCGGCTACTCGGACCGTCGGCGCCGAGTGGCGACGAGCAGGAGTGGTTGCGGCAACTCGACGACTTCGAGGCCGGTCTCTACGGCTCGGGGTCGATCCGCGTCGGTGCTGTGCGGATCCGTCAGCAGGAGGTCGACGAGCTGATCGATCGGCTGCGCCAGCGCACGCTCTCGTGGCGCGACCGTCGGGCCACGTTCGCGTCGGCGATCGCGAGCCGGTACGAGCTGAAGGCCGGCGACGTGTCGCGGGCGGCCGCCGACATCCTCCCGCCGTGCTCTGCACGTGAGGCGCTGCGCGGGCTCACTCGCACCGGCGTCGACGGCCACCACGGCGCGTTTGCCGACGAGGTCAGGGCCCGCTTCGAGGGCGCACCCGTGCGGTTCTCGCACGTGATCGTCGACGAGGCGCAGGACGTGAGCCTGCTCCAGCTGCGAGCCGTACTACGCCGAGCCACCGGCGTGACGATGGTCGGTGACGACGCGCAGCGGAGCCGGCGTGACGGACTCGGACTCGGCGGTGTTGCTGCGCTCCTCGGTGTCGAGACCCAGGAGATGGTGACGGCCTACCGGATGTCGGCAGAGATCGCGACCTGGCTCAACGAGCACGCAGCCCTCCACGATCTCGGCGGCGTCGTGCTCGACGGCATCCGTCCGACGGGCATCGACGTCGGACATCGCGACGACGTCGCAGCTGCCGACGCCGAGCTGCGGTCGCGGTGGGACAACGTCGCCGTGATCGATGCCGGCGACGTGTGGTCGCACAAGGGCGTCGAGTACGACGGCGTGGTGGTCGTGACGGCGGCGATGTCAGCGCGAGAGATCTACCTCGCCGCATCGCGAGCGGCGCATGAGCTGGTGCTCGTCTCCCAATGAGGTCTCGACTTTAGACATCCGTCTTTTTGACCTCTAGACTTGGCCGCATGAGTGACACATCGCTGCTGACGAGGGAGGACTTCGACACGGACACGCACGCGGCGAAGTATCGATCCACGTTGGACGGACACTCGATTGCGACGGGCCGTCTCATCGAGATCCTGAACGAGCCCGCAAACGAGCAGAGGCTGATCGACGCCGAGATCGACGGCCGACCGGCACTGGCCGGCGTGGTGCGCGCCGTCGAAGGCGATGACGCCATCCGCGAGATCCTCGAAACGGGGCTAGCGGGCCATCGATTCCGGCAAGCGGTGGGTGTCGCGGTCCGGCTGAAGATGGAACGCCTCGGATGGGCGACGACCGGAACCAAGGGCAGTGTCCGGGGCGCAGGTCACTTCAAGAAGGCCGAACGTTACGCGCGACGGGCCACGGACGTCGACGAGTCGGCCCGTGCGCGCGCCGCACTCGATGCGGTTCTGCGAATCGGCGACGAGGACGAGCGCGACAGGACAGGCCGACAGCTCATGACTGCACTCGCCGACACCCGCCGACGCGAAGGTCGGCCCTTCTAACGTGCGCTTGGTGCTCGACAGCGGCCCACTTGGTCTGCTCAGCAATCCAACCCAACGACATCCTGCCGTGGCTGCGTGGGAGTGGGCGAATTCTCGTCTGGACGCCGGCGACGTGTTCTCAGTACCCGAGATCGCCGACTACGAGGTTCGTCGCGAGCTGATCAGAGCAGGCCAGACGCGCGGCGTTCAGCGACTCGACCTGTTGTGTGAAGGCTTCAACTACCTGCCGTTGACGACGGAGATCATGCGGATCGCGGCGGAGCTGTGGGCGACAGCCCGAAATGCCGGCACGCCAACCGCGAGCGACGCTGCGCTCGATGCCGACGTGATCCTCGCTGCGCAAGCGATGGTGCTGCGGGACGAGCACGTCGTGGTCGCGACCACAAACACCAAGCACCTGGAACGGTTCGTCGAAGTCCAACTCTGGGGCGCGACGTGACAATGCCGATCACGCGTCGCGGTGGCGTTCGGCCACGGCGCAGAGTTCGATGCCGCCCCTCGGGCGCTGTGTGAGCGTGACCTTGACCCGCTTGCAGGCGGCAGAGGTGAAGATCTCGTCGGCGATCGCGGCGGCGAGCGCCTCGGCAAACATCGGACGGTCACGGAACCGCCAGAGGTAGAGCTTGAGACTCTTCGACTCAACGCAGTGCGCGTCGGGCTCGTACTCGATCTCGACGCGCGAAAGGTCCGGCTGCTGCGTGATCGGGCAGACGGACGAGACCTCGTCCGTTGCGAACGTGACGGTCGTGACGTGCTCGGGGGCAGGAAAGACTTCGACGTGGTCGATCGGTTCACGGACGGTCCGGCCGAGCACGGTGAGGTCGTCGAGGTCGTGGCCGGCCATGCAGAGAGGCTAGAGCCGTTGGGCCGAGCGTTACGATGACGGCCACCATGCTGACCTCTGAGCAGATCCGCAGCTTCGATCGCGACGGCTTCCTCGTCCTCCCGGACTTCGTCTCCGACGAGGCGTGCGGCGCCCTGCGCCGGCGGGCGGTCCAACTGGTCGACGAGTTCGAGCCGACCGCGCGGCGCACCGTGTTCACCACCAACGAGCAGACCAGGTCCTCCAACGAGGAGTTCCTCTCCAGCGGACCGAAGGTCTGGTGCTTCTTCGAGGAGGCGGCGTTCGGCGACGACGGCGAGCTGACTCGCGAGACGTCGCTCAGCGTCAACAAGATCGGGCACGCGATGCACGATCTCGACCCCGAGTTCGAGCAGTTCTCCTACACCCGTGAGTTGGCGGAGGTCGCAGCCGATCTCGGTCAGCCCGACGCGCTCGCGCTGCAGAGCATGTACATCTTCAAGCAGCCCTACATCGGCGGCGAGGTGAACTGCCACCAGGACGCCACCTTCCTGTGCACCGAACCTGCCTCCGTCATCGGCTTCTGGTTCGCCATCGAGGATGCGACGCTCGACAACGGCTGCCTGTGGGCGATCCCCGGCGGCCATCGCACGACACTGCGGCGACTGATGAAGCGCCACGTCGAAGGCGACGACACGGCCGGCACCTACTTCGAGATGCTCGACGACACGCCGTTGCCCGAGGTCGGTGACGACCGGCTCGTCCCACTGCCAGTGACAGCGGGCACGCTCATCGTGCTCCACGGTCTCCTCCCCCACTGCAGCAGGACCAACACATCGCCGGTCAGCCGCCACGCCTACTCGCTGCACACGATCCCGGCGGGCGTCGGATACCCGGCGTGGAACTGGCTGCAGCGGGGTGAGGACATGCCGTTGCGACCACTCGCCGCCGTCGCCGACGCCCTTGCGGCCCACGAGGCCGCCAACGCATGACCGCTGTCGACGCGACAATGCTTGCGAGGGCGCCGAAGGTGCTGCTCCACGATCACCTCGACGGCGGTGTCCGCCCTGAGACCGTGATCGAGCTGGCGAAGGAGTACGGCTACGACGCACTCCCCACCCACGACGTCGACGACCTGTCCACGTGGTTCAACCGCGGCGCGAAGCGCAACGACCTCGTGCTCTACCTCGAGACGTTCGCCCACACCGTCGGCGTGATGCAGCACCGCGACGCGATCCAGCGGGTCGCCCATGAGTGCGCCGCCGATCTCGCTGCCGACGGTGTCGTCTACGCCGAGGTGCGGATGGCCCCCGAACTGTGCACCGAGCAGGGCCTGACGCTCGACGAGGTCATGGCCGCGATCCTCCACGGGTTCGCGTCGGGCAGCGCCGGCACCGACCTCACCATTCGCGCCATCACGTCGGCGATGCGCACGGCCGCCCGCAGCCTCGAGATCGCCGAGCTCGCCGTGCGCCTGCGCGACGCAGGCGTCGTCGGCTTCGACATCGCCGGCGCAGAGGCCGGATTCCCGCCGACCCGTCACCTCGACGCGTTCCAGTACGTGATGCGCGAGAACTTCCACACGACCATCCACGCCGGCGAGGCGTTCGGGCTGCCGAGCATCTGGGAGGCAGTCCAGTGGTGCGGCGCGGAACGCCTCGGCCACGGTGTGCGCATCGTCGACGACATCACGGGCGAGCCCGGCAACGAGCACCTCGGCAGGCTCGCCGCCTACATCCGTGACACGCGCACGCCGCTCGAACTGTGCCCAACGTCCAACGTCAACACGGGCGTGTGCGCCAGCATCGCCGAGCACCCCATCGGGATGCTGCGCCGGCTGCGGTTCCGCGTCACCGTCAACACGGACAACCGGCTGATGAGCAACACGTCGATGCTCACCGAGTTCGTGCAGCTCGCGGAGGCGTTCGGTTGGGGACTCGACGACTTCGAGTGGCTCACCCTCAATGCGATGAAGAGCGCGTTCCTGCCGTTCCCCGAGCGGCTGCGCATCATCGACGGCCTGATCAAGCCCCGCTACGCGCTGCTACGAGCCGAGCACAGCCTCGGAAAGAAGCCATGATCGAGCTGTGACCGTCACCGTCGTCGACCATCCGCTCGTCGTCGACGCACTGGCGCGGATCCGCGACGCGAGCACGCCCAACGGCGTGTTCCGCGACCACATGGAGCGGATGGGTCTGTTGCTACTCGCCGAGGCGACGCGCGAGCTGCCGTTGCGTGCCACGAGCGTCACGACACCGCTCGAAACGACCGACGCCCGGCGCCTCGCCACACAGCCTGTGATCGTGCCCATCCTGCGCGCCGGGCTCGGCTTCCTGCCGCCCGCGCAGTCGCTCCTGCCCGACGCCGACGTCGGCTTCGTCGGCATCAGTCGCGACGAGGCGACGTTCTCGCCGAAGCCCTACGTCAACCGGCTCCCCGAGCGCCTCGAGGGGCGACCCGTGATCGTCGTCGACCCGATGCTCGCCACGGGCGGGTCGCTGGTGCACACGTGCGAGCTGTTGCTCGAGCGCGGCGCGCCTACGCCGATCACGGTGGTCTGTGCGCTCGCCGCCCCTGAGGGCATCGCCCGCATCGAAGCGGCCGGCATCGATGTGCGCGTGTTCACCGCGGCCATCGACGAGCGGCTCAACGATCAGGCATTCATCGTCCCGGGTCTCGGCGATGCCGGCGACCGCCTGTTCGGCTCGGTCAACACCGAGCGCTGACCGCGCTCAGCGCGCCAGACGCTCCCTCAACGCACCCACGAACCGCCGTCGGGCACGAGGTCCGACAGCTGGCCGAACACCCTCACGCCGTCGCCTCGATGCGTCCGACCGCCTCACGCCCGAACTCGCGCGCCTTCGTCGCCGCCCATTCAGGGACGAACAGCCGCCGCTCGTCGTCGCCGGGCGTGCGCCGTTCGACGAGACCTCGCACTGCGTGGCGGCGAATGATGCGGTCGTACGAGCGGTGCCTGATCTTGTCCCCGAGTTGCTCGTTCACTCGCCGCAGCAGCTCGACCTCGTTGGCAGACAGCGAGCGGTTGGTCTCCGACATCGGCTGCAACGTGTCGCGGCGCAGACCGATGATGTCCTCGAAGAGGTCGTAGATCGAGCGCCGGTCGCCGCCCTCGATCACGGCAACCGCGACACGGTCGGCACCGACTGCCTTCGACCAGCGTTCGACGAGCCTGCCGTGGTTGTTGCGCCTCCAGAACGAAGGCGACTAGCTGGTGTTGCCCGATCCGCGCATCATGTCGCGCAGCCACGTCTCGTAGTCGAACGACGAACCAGCCTCGATGTACTGCTGCCACGTGCTCGGGGTCAACGACTCGAGCGAACGCAGCGTGAGGAGGATGCGCACTCGGTCGCGCCCGAGGTCGTCGACGATGCGCTGCACGATCTCGGGCCGGCCTCGCACAGGATCTCGGCGCAGGATCACATTCACCTCTGGAGGCTGGTCGGCGACGGCCCGCATCAGCACCCGCCAGCGCTCGTCGTCAACCGCACCCGTCTTGTCCCACCTCGCCGACCTGCCGAGCACGGTCAACGCCGAGACATAGTGATTGGAACCGTCGGGTGGCGGCATGATCCGAAACGTCTAGGGAGTCGTCATGGTGCCCTCGTCGAGGGCGTCGAGGACCCGGTCGAGCGCAGGTTCGTCACGAGTGAAGTCGAAGGCGAAGTTGCGATGGAAGAGCGAACGGGCGTTCGGGACATCGGGGAGCTGTGCGCCGATCGGGCAGTCGAAGTGGTGGTAGTCGCCCCCGGTCACAGAGGCGATGAGGTACTCGTTGGACGCCTTGTACTCCTCCGACGTCAGCACGATGCGGGTCCCCGGAGGCGAGAAGATCGTGCCGAACATGCCGGATCCGCCGAAGCCAGCGACGACCGTGGCGCCGGCGAACAGCTCGACCTGATCGGCGAGCGCCATCGTCTCGGGGTGCACGACGTGGAATCCTCGTGCCGCGAAGAGCGCCTCGACGGCGGCGCGATTGCGGCACGAGCGCTTCGCCGCCGACCTCGTGATGAAGACGCGCTCGTGGCTCGACACAGTTCCGGAGCGAATGCCGTCACGCAGGCGCGCCCACACCGTGGCGAGGTCGCCGTGGGCGTAGCGCACCTTTCCGTTGTGGAACTGCTGCGACGCCGTGACGAGGAGGTCGACGATCACCGGCTCGCGCAGGTCGACGACCTCGTCCTCGCCGATCCCGTACCCGCCGAGCAACTCCAGCTCCCACGGCGCGAAGTGCCCGTGGTCGCCCGAGCTGCGCAGGACGCGCAGGTCGGGGTGACGCTGCTTCGCCTCGTCCCAGCCCCACAGCTTGGCGACGTCCTCGGTGAGCAGGTGGCCGAAGTGTCGTGGGAACTCGGAGTCGAGGTGGAAGAACGGCCCGTCGAGACGTCCCGATGGTCGCGACCACGACGGTTCACCGGTGAACCACTGCCCGGATCCGGTGAGCGCGCGCGACCTCGTGCGCGTCGCGCTCGGATGGTGGAACGAGGACGGGAGCACGACCCAGTCGGCCATCGTGAGTTGCAGCGGCGCGCACACGACATGGCGCTGCTCGCGCAGGTGCAGCGGCGGGACATCGAAGCGGGTGAACAGCCGCTCGGCTCGCTCGCGACGGTTCGTCGACAACGTCGCTCGCGACGGTTGAACCGATGCCGGCAACGTGCGCAACGTGCGGACGTCCCATCCTCGTCGCGCAGCAACGGGCTCGACGTCCTGCTCGCGCAGCTTCACCACGTGGGACCCCTGCTTGTGCACCGCGACCGTCCTCGAGCCACGGAGCAGCGTGCCGATGGCGCGGGGCATCTGCCCGCCCTCGCGCCCGGCATCGGCGCCGCGGCGGATCGTGTCCGCCAATTCGGCAACCGCTCGTGCACCTGCGGCCCGCCGCGTGTCGGGACGTGGCGCCACGACCCACCAGCCGCCGGGGGCGACGGCGAGGAACATCCGCTGGAACCGTTCGCAAATGGTCGCCCGAGGGCCGCCGGCGACGTCCACGACGAGTTGCGGTGCGACGCCTGACGCGAGCACGACGCGCAGGTCGTCGGGGAGCAGGCAGACGTCGAGCGACGTCCCTGGTGGCAGCGGCGTGGCGCTCGCGGCCTCGTCAGCTTCCGACGTCACGACGTGGATGTGGGTCTGCGGACTCCAGCGTCGCACCGCGGCGGCCACATCGCTCGTCCGGTGCGACGTGATCACGAGCACGCGGTCGAGCGTCGCAGCGTCCAGGTCGTCGGGAAGGTCGAGGCCGAGCTGTTGCGAGAGAAGGTCGCCAACGGGATCGGAGATGTCGCAGAAGCCTAGGCGTTGATGCCGTCGCCACCCTTTCGTCGAATGCCGGCCCGACACGCATCGCATGACCAGCGCGGCTCGAACGCTTTCCCCGAACCGACGATGTCACGACACCAGTTCTTGCGCGCGCTGCACCGCAAGCTCGCGCCGCGCACTATCTCGAGATCGGGGTCAGCGACGGGCGCAGCCTGACGCTTTCACGGGCCCGCAGCATCGGCGTCGACCCGGCGTTCAAGGTCACCGCCCCTGTCAAGGTCGCCGAGCTCTTGCGGCAGCACGGGCCGGATCTCACCGTCGTCCCGGTCAACACGCTGCCGACCGGTGTCGTCGTCGTGGTCGGCCTCGATCCGGCGTCGAGGGTGCTCTCGGATCGCTACGACTCGCTGCTCGACGAGTTGCAGGCCGGTGATCCGCAGGTCGTGCCGGACCACGTGCTCTCGCGCGACGACGGCGGCGACCAGCGCGAGGCAGTTGCGACGGCGATCCGCGGCGAGCTCGCCCGCTGAGGCTCGCTTACAGCAGGTCGGCGAGGGCGTTGAGGCTTGGCGTCGGGTCCGCGTCGACCGCTTCGCCGTAGAGCTTGACCTTCGGCTCGGTGCCGCTCGGTCGCACCTGTACCCGGATGCCACCGGCGAGCGTGATCCGCAGCAGGTTCGCTTCTGCGAAGTCCATCACGGAGTCGACCGCGACGCCACCGAGGTCGGACGGGGGGCGCTCGCGCAGCGCCTGCACGGCTCGGGCGGCGTCGGCGGGCTGCATCGCGATCGAGCGCTCGGCCGTCACATGGCGTCCGAACCGGACGGCGATCTGGTCGAGGCGATCCTCGAGCGTCAACCCCTCGGCGGCAGTGACGGCGGCAACCTCGGCCATCAGCACTGCCGCCGTGATTCCGTCCTTGTCGAGCGGCTGCGTGGTGACGAGGTAGCCGAGCGCCTGCTCGTACCCGAACACGAAGCGCTGCTCTGGCCGTCCCAGCACCTCTCGCGCGATCCACTTGAAGCCGGTGAAGGTCTCGACGTGATGGACGCCCGCTGCGGCAGCCATCTTCGCCAGCAGCGACGACGACACGAGCGTCGTGACGACGAGCCGGTCGTCGCCATCGGTGGCGTCGAGGATGTGGTCGGCGAGCAGCGCACCGATCTCGTCGCCGCGCAGCAGACGCCATCCGCCGCTCGCGAGCGGGATGGCGGCGCCGAGACGATCGGCGTCGGGGTCGTTGGCGAGCGCGAGCTGCGCTCCCGATCGCTCGGCGAGATCGACGACGAGGTCCATCGCGCCCGGTTCCTCGGGATTCGGGAACGACACGGAGGGGAAGGTCGGGTCGGGTTCGAACTGGGCGTCGACGAGCAGCGGCGCCCCGAGACCGGCACGCTCGAACGCCTCGACCAGCACCGCGCCGCCCACGCCGTGCATCGGCGTGTAGGCAACGCTGACCGGACGGACGTCGGGGTGGAGCCGCACCGTTCGCACGCGATCGAGGTACGCCTCGATGACCTCGTCACCGAAGCGGACGATCTCGGGCACGTCCGGGTCGGCGAGCGCCACGTCGCAGGCATCGACATGCGCGATGCGGTCGGCGATCTCGACGTCGACGGGCGCAACGATCTGCGCGCCGGTGCCGAGGTAGACCTTGTAGCCGTTGTCGGAGGGCGGGTTGTGCGACGCCGTGACCATGACCCCGGCAGCGGCGCCGACCTCGGTGATGCCCCACGCGAGCACCGGGGTCGGCAGCGGTCGCGGCAACAAGAACGAGCGGAGTCCCGCCGCCGCCATCACCCGCGCCGTGTCGAGCGCGAACACGTCGCTCTTGCGGCGGGCGTCGAAGCCGATGAGCACGCCCCGCTCGGCCGCCCCCGGCACGGTGTCGAGGAGGTACCGAGCGAGACCCGCTGCGGCCTGGCGCACGACGAGACGGTTCATCCGCAGTGGACCCGCCCCGATGGCCGCTCGCAGGCCTGCGGTGCCGAACATCAGCCGGTCGCCGAAACGGGCGTCGAGGGTCGCATCGTCGCCGGCGAGCAGCTCGCTCAGCTCGTCTCGGATGTCCTCGTCGGGCTCGGCGGCGAGCCAGCGCTGGGCGACGACGCGCGCGGTCTCGGTCACGCCACGAGCGTCCGCAGTGAGACGAGCGGGCGTGGGCCGACGTGGGAGATGACCTCCGCTGCGGCGATCCCGCCGATCTCGGCGCACCGCGGCAGCGAGTCGCCGCGCGTCAGCCCGTAGAGGAACCCTGCGGCGTAGAGGTCGCCTGCCCCCGTGGTGTCGAGCACCTTCGTGACCGGTTCGGCGGCGACCGTGACGACGTCGTCGGTCGTGACGACGTACGAACCGGTGGCGCCCGCAGTGATCGCGGAGATCTCACACTGGTCACGCAGGGTCTCGATCGCGTCGTCGAGGCTGTCGGTCTCGTAGAGCGACACGATCTCGTCTTCGTTGCCGAACAGGATGTCGACATCGTCTCGCACGAGCGCCACGAAGTCCTCGCGGTGGCGGTCGACGCAGAACGAGTCCGACAAGGTCAGCGACACCTTGCGACCGTTGGCGTGGGCGATCTCGGCGGCCTTGCGGAACGCCTGCTTGGCGGCGTCGCGATCGAAGAGGTAGCCCTCCATGTAGAGCACCGAGGCGTCGGCGATCAGCTCCTCGTCGAGGTCGTCGACCGACAGCAGGCTCGAGATGCCCAGGTACGTGTTCATCGTGCGCTCGGCGTCGGGCGTGACGACGATGATGCAGCGTCCCGTGCCCAGCTCGGCGTCGGGTGTGCCGCCGCGGAAACGGACACCGACGGCCGTCATGTCGTGGGAGAACACGTTGCCGAGGTCGTCGCGACGCACCTTGCCGACGTACCCGGCGCGGCCGCCGAGGCTGGCGATGCCGACCATCGTGTTCGCTGCCGACCCGCCGCTCATCTCCACCGCAGGGCTGATGGCCCGGTAGAGGTCGACGGCACGATCGGTCTCGATCAGCGACATCGCCCCCTTGACCAGCGCGTGACGATCGAGGAACTCGTCGTCGGCATGGGCGATGACATCGACGAGCGCGTTGCCGATCCCCACCACGTCCAGTTCAGGCACGGTCATCCACGCTATCTGGGACGGCAGCCTGCGAACCGCTGCCTGGACGTCACGGATACCATCGGCGACCATGTCGCCCGACACCGAGACCAGGCCGGACACGCTCGACCCCTATCGACTGCCACGGACGGCCGTGCCCGAGGCCTACCGGGTCGAGCTCGAGCCGAACCTCGACGCCGCAACGTTCAGCGGGGTCGTCGAAATCGACATCGACGTGGTCGAGCCGATCGGCGAGCTCGTCCTCAACGCGATCGAGCTCGACATCGGTTCGTGCACCGTGAACGGGACGGCAGGGTCGTGGTCGCTCGACGAGCCGACCGAGCGATTGACGATCGACGTCGACGGCTCGCTCGAGCCGGGGCGCGCCACCGTGCGGATCGAGTTCACGGGCATCCTCAACGACAAGCTGCGCGGCTTCTATCGCAGCACCTTCCGTGACGAGGACGGCAACGAGCGCGTCATCGCCACCACGCAGATGCAGGCGACGGACTGCCGCAGGGCATTCCCCTGCTGGGACGAGCCCGATCTCAAGGCGACGTTCGAGGTGACGCTCGTCGTCGAGCCCGATCTGCTGGCGATCTCCAACTGCGCAGCGGTCGGCCGAGACGAGCGGCCGGGCGGCGACGGCGACGGCGGGCCGGGAAAGGTGGCGGTGCGGTTCGCCGAGACGATGCGGATGAGCACGTATCTCGTCGCGTTCGTCGTCGGTCCGCTCGAGGTGACCGACCCCGTTGACGTCGACGGCATCCCGCTGCGCATCGTGCACCTGCCCGGCAAGGCGCAGCTGTGCGAGTTCGGCCTCGACGTCGGCGCGTTCTGCCTTCGCTGGTTCCAGGACTACTACGGCATTCCCTACCCGTCCGACAAGATCGATCTCGTCGGGCTGCCCGACTTCGCCGCGGGTGCGATGGAGAACCTCGGGTGCATCACGTTCCGCGAGACGGTGCTGCTCGTCGATCCCGCAACCGCGACCCAGCACGAACAAGAGGTCGTCGTCGACGTCGTCGCCCACGAGCTCGCCCACATGTGGTTCGGTGATCTCGTCACGATGCGCTGGTGGAATGGCATCTGGCTCAACGAGGCGTTCGCGACGTTCATGGAACTCGCCGCCTGCGACGCCTACCGGCCCGACTGGCACCGCTGGACGACGTTCGGGCTCGAGCGCAGCCTGGCGTTCGAGACGGATTCGCTGGCGAGCACGCGGCCCGTCGAGTACGAGGTGAAGAGTCCCGGCGACTGCGAGGGCATGTTCGACGTGCTCACGTACCAGAAGGGCGGCGCCCTGTTGCGCATGCTCGAGCAGTACCTCGGCACCGAGGCGTTCCGCGCCGGGGTGCACCGCTACCTCACGGCGCACGCCCACGGCAACACCGAGACCGGCGACCTGTGGGACGCGATCGAGGAGGCCACGTCGCAGCCCGTGCGCCGGCTGATGGACAGCTGGATCTGGCAGCGCGGCTACCCGCTCGTGTCGGCGTCGCTCGCCGGCGACGAGCTCGTGCTCGACCAGACGCGGTTCGCGTTCGGCGCCGGCGACGACGACGACGACTCACTGTGGGTCGTGCCGGTGCACGTGCGCACGGGCGAAGGAGAGGACGGCGGCGCGACGGAGCGCAAGGTGCTGCTCGACGGCGACCGCATCACGGTGCCGCTCGACGACGCCGGCGCGCCAGTGGTCGTCAATGCGGGTGGCCACGGCTTCTTCCGCGTCGCCTATGACGACGAGCTGCGCAGCCGTCTCACCGGTGAGGTGCTTGCCGGGCTCGACCGGCTCGAGCGCTACTGCCTCGTCGACGACGCCACGAGCTCGATGATCGCAGGACGGCTGCCAGCGGCCGACCTGCTGACGTTCCTCGAGGGTTTCGCCGACGACCGTGACATCGCCGTCTGGCGGTCGATCGCCGTCGCAGTGCGCACGCTCGGCCGCCTCGTCGACGGCGAGCCACTGGAGCGACTGCGGGCGCGGGTGTCGACGCTCGTGCGCCCCGCGCTCGCCGAGCTCGGCGAGCCGGATGGTGGCGAGGACGAGCTGCGCGCCCAGTTGCGCGGCCTGCTGCTCTCGATGGCCGCGATCCACGGCGGCGACGACGAGGCGCTCACCCGGGCGCGAGACGTGTTCACGGCCGACGAACGGGACCCCGGCTCGGTCGACGCCGAGCTGCTCGCTGCCGCGACAACGGTCGTCGCCAGCACGGGGGGTACCGACGACTACGAGCGCTTGCTCGAGAAGTACCGCTCGCCGAGCACACCGCAAGAGCAGCTCCGCAGCCTGCATTCACTCGCCCTGTTCGACGACGCCGAGCTGGTGGCTCGCACGTGCGAGCTGGCGATGTCGAGCGAGGTGAAGTCGCAGAACGCGCCGTTCCTACTGCGCGACTGCATCGGCAACCGCCATCACGGCGCAGCGTCGTGGGCGTTCGTGCGGGCGCACTGGGACGAGGCCAACCATCGCTTCCCGACGAACACCATCGTGCGCATGGTGGACAGCGTGAAGCTGCTGGCGACCGACGAGTCGGTCGCTGACGTGCAGGGCTTCTTCGCCGAGCACCCGATCGAGCAGGCCGCGGAGACACTGCGCCAGGTGCTCGAGCGTCAGCTCGTCAACAACGAGGTGCTGCGCCGCGAGGGCGAACGCTTCGCTGCTGCGCTTTGAGGCCGAGCCGAGATTCCCGCGCTCAACCGGCGGCGAGGCGTCGGACAGCGTCGGCGATGTCGTCCTCGGCGACGAGGACGAGTTGCGCAGCGTCGCCGAGCGGGATGAACGAGTCCCGTGCGGCGAGACGCATCGTCGTCCCGCCGAAACCGTGCTCGACGAGACCGGCGACGATCGCCTCGCCGACGCCGCCGGAGTGACGCGTCTCGTCGACGACGAGCACGCGCCCGACGTCGGTGGCGCGGGCGGCGATCTCGCGGATGGGCAGCGGCGCCAACCAGCGCACGTCGAGAACCGCGCACGAGATCCCCTCCGCCGCGCAGCGCTCGGCGACACGAGCCGACATGTAGGCGCCGTTGCCCCACGACACGACGAGCACGTCGTTCCCCTCGCGCACGAGGCGGGGCGCACCGATCGGCACGTGGATGTCACCCCATCGGTCGGGCGGGGCGTACTCGGCGGTCCATCCGTCGTCGCCCGGCTCGTGTAGCTCGCGGGTGTGGTACCGGGCGATCGGTTCGAGGAACACCGACACCGTGCCGTCGGCGGCCGCGGCGGCGAGGCACGTGCGCAACATGGGTGCCGCGTCGGCGGGATGCGACGGCGAGGCGATCACGAGACCCGGGATGTCGCGCAGCACGGCGACGCCGTTGTCGTTGTGGAAATGGCCACCGAAGCCGCGCTGGTAGCCATAGCCGGCGACGCGCACCACCATCCCGTTGCGGTACTGGCCGTTGGAGAAGAACGACAGGCTCGCCGCCTCACCGCGCAGCTGGTCCTCTGCGTTGTGGAGGTACGCGAGGTACTGGATCTCGGGGACCGGCACGAAGCCGGATACCGCGGTGCCGAGCGCGAGCCCGAGGATCGACTGCTCGTCGAGCAGGGTGTCGAACACGCGGCCGGCGCCTACCTTGCGAGCGAGGTTGCGGGTGACGCCGTAGACGCCGCCCTTGACGCCTACGTCCTCGCCGAACACGAGCACGTGTGGATCGGCGGCGAGCGCATCGTGCAGCGTCCGGTTGATCGTCTCGGCGAGCGTCAGGTGGCCCTCGGCCTCCGGGCGGCGACCCTGCGCCGTGAGGCGATCGTCACCGGAGCGTCGCGCCAGGTGGGCGACCGCGTCGGGACGGCGCGGCGCGAGCGGTGCCACCACCTCGTCGGCGGTGGCGAGGGTTCGCCCGCTCGACAGCTCGTCGGCGAGCGCGCGCACGGCGGTGCGTCCGGCGAGGTAGCGCTCGGCGATCTCGTCGGGCGTTGCGCGACCGCTCGCCACGAGCAGCGCCGCGGTGGCCAGCAACGGATCACGAGTGAGGTCGGCGCGCATCGACGTCGGCGAGCGGTAGGCCGCCTCGACGTCGGTGCCGGCGTGGCCGCCGTAGCGGACGGTTCGGAGGTGGAGCACGGCGGGCCGGCCGGTCGTACGGACATGATCGGCGAGCTGTCGAGCCTGGGTGAACACCTCGACGGGATCACTCCCATCGGCAGTGGCGTAGCGGAGCCCGGGACGCTGGGACAGCGCGGCGGCGACCCAGCCCGGAGGGGTCGGGACGCTGATCCCCCAACCGTTGTCCTCGCAGACGAACAGCAACGGCACACGGATGCGCTGGTGGGCGGTGAACGCGGCGGCGTTGAGCGCGCCCTGCGCCGTCGAATGGTTGAGCGAGGCGTCGCCGAACGAGCACACGGTGAGTGCGTCGGCGGGCCATCGCATGTCGAGCCCGAGCTTTCGCGCCCTGCCGATGGCGAACGCGACGCCGAGGGCTCTCGGGAGGTGCGAGGCGATCGTCGACGTCTGCGGGATGACGGCGAGGTGGGGGTGGCCGAACACCTTGTGGCGGCCACCGGCGATCGGCTCGTCGACGGAGGCGAGCAAGCCGAGCAATACGTCGCGGACGCCATCGTGGCACTGCCCGTCATCACCGACGACCTGGCGTGACCGTGCGAGGTAGAAACCGCCCGAGCGGTAGTGCAGCAGCGCAGGGTCGGTGGGCGCGAGGGCGGCGGCGACCCAGGCGTTGGACTCGTGGCCCGCCGAGCCGATGGTGTAGAAGCCGAGTCCCCTCGCCCGCAGCCATCGTGCGGCGTGATCGAGATGACGGCTGTCGAGCTGCGCAGAGAACACCATGTCGATCAGCTCGGCGTCGAGCGCGTGCTCGACGCGATCGGCTGTGGCGCCGGGTTCGAGGCGTTCGACGCCGTCGAGCAACGCCCGCTCCAGATCATCCAGGTCGTCGGGCCTCGCCGCACCCATCCCGAGCAACG
>JACDGA010000345.1 GCA_013815505.1 Acidimicrobiia bacterium | reverse complement strand
TCGGCTACGCGACGTTCGTCGCGCCCGCACTGATGGCGTCGTCGGCGATGAACGGTGCGATCTTCGAGTCGACGATGAACATCTACCACAAGCTCAAGTACCAGCGTCTGTACGACTCGGTGCTGGCGACGCCGATGACGGTGCCCGACGTCGCGCTCGGCGAGATCGGCTTCTCGATGATGCGTGGCGTGCTCTACTCCACCGCCTTCGTCTTCACGATGTGGGCGCTCGGCATGGTGGGCTCGTGGTGGATGGTGCTGTCGGTGCCGGCGTGCGCACTGATCGGCTTCGCATTCTCAGCCATCGGGATGACGGCGACGACGTTCATCCGCTCGTGGGCGGACTTTGAGTACGTGCCGTCCGTGCAGATCCCGCTGTTCCTGTTCTCGGCGACGTTCTACCCGCTGTCGAGCTACGGCGATTGGGGATGGGTGGTACAGCTCAGCCCGCTGTACCACGGCGTGGCGATCGTGCGTGCGCTCAACGTCGGCGACGTCGGCCCGATGATGCTCGTGCACGGCGGTGTGCTGTTCGTGATCGGCGTCGCCGGTGTCGCCGTGGCGTCACGGCGGATTCGCACGCTGTTGCTGCCGTAGCCGTCCGGCATCGCGCTCGGACAGGCTGTTGAGCGCGAACAGCCCGGCGAAGAGCACGTAGAGGCCGACCACGATGAGGTTGAGCCAACGGTATTCACCGGGTGTGAGGGGCAGGACGGCGAGCGCCAGCGCTGCCGCAGCAAGGAACAGCCAGACCCTGCGGTCCATCACGCGAGCGCTCTGATCACGATCGAGCTCACGGCGGCGATGATCGCAGCGCCGGGGATGGTGATGATCCACGCCCAGACGACTCGGCTGGCGACGCCCCAACGCACGGCCGACGCCCTCCGGGCGGCGCCGACGCCGATGATGGCGCCGGTGATGGTGTGCGTGGTCGACACCGGGATGCCCTGCGACGACGCGAAGAACAGCGTCGCCGCCGCGCCCGTCTCGGCGGCGACGCCACCTGCCGGCTGCAGCTTCGTGATCTTGAACCCCATCGTCTTCACGATCCGCCAGCCTCCCATCAGCGTGCCGAGCCCGATAGCGGTGTGCGCAGAGAGCACGACCCACAGCGGGACGTCGGCGTCGGGAGTGACCTCGCCGCTGGCGATGAGCACGGCGAGGATGATGCCCATCGTCTTCTGCGCGTCGTTGCCACCGTGGCCGAGGCTGAACGCCGCGGCGGAAACGAGCTGCCCCTTCCGGAACTGCTTGTTGAGTCGGTCGACCCGCTTCACGCGGTGGAACAGCCACTGCAGGACGATCGTGAGGATCAGGCCGAGCGCGAGCCCGATCAGCGGCGACAACACGATGAACGCACCGATCTTGCGCAAGCCCTCCCCGATGAGCACGTCGGTGCCCTCGACGGCCACCGCTGCGCCGGCGATGCCACCGACGAGTGCGTGCGACGAACTGGTGGGCAGGCCGAGGTAGAACGTGGCGAGGTTCCAGCCGATGGCGCCGATGAGGCCGGCGAAGATCACACCTTCGGAGAGCACCTCTTGCACGACCACGTCCTTGGCGATCGTGTTGGCGACCTCGGTGTGGAAGACGAGGAACGCCACGAAGTTGAAGAACGCGGCCCATATCACGGCCCACTTCGGCGACAACACCCGAGTCGACACGACCGTGGCGATCGAGTTGGCGGCGTCGTGGAAACCGTTCGTGAAGTCGAATGCCAGCGCAAGCACGATGACGGCGAGGACGGCGAAGGACACGAGCGTCCCTCAGGCGTGCTTGACGACGATCGACCCGATGATGTCGGACACGTCCTCGACCCGGTCGAGCGCCTCCTCCATCGACTCGCACACGTCCTTCCACTTGATGACGTCGAGCGGATCGATGTCACCGGCGAACAGCCGAACCATCGCCTCGCGATAGATCCCGTCGCCCTCGGTCTCGAGCCGGTGCAGCTCGTCGACCAGCTCTCGCAGACCCCGCATCGACTCCAGACGGTCGAAGATCTCGATGAGCACCGTGACCATACGGTCGAGCACGTCGACCTGACGTCCGAGCTCGGGGATCACCTGCGTGATGCCCATCAGCACCACCATCTCCGACACGTGGTAGACGTCGTCAACGACGTCGTCCACGGCCTCGGCGAGCCGGTGGATGTCCTCGGGATCGAACGGCGTCACGAACGAGCTGTCGAGCCGTTCGAGGATCGTGTGCGTGTATGCGTCGCCCTTGCGCTCGGCGGCCTTGACGGCTTGGTGGCGGGCCTCGCGGTCGTCCGCATCGGCGAGCAGCTGCTGCAGCAGTTGGACGCAGTGGGCGAGGTTCGCAGCGGCAGCCGAGAAGTCGTCGAAGAACTCTCGGTTCGTGGGCATGAGGCGAAACTTCATGGAGATTGAGGCGGCACGCTAGCGGCGCTCAGATCCCCACTCGTCATGTCGTGAGCCTCGGCGGTCAGGCGTCGGTGAGCTCGATCACCGACCACCCGCCGACGGTGGTGACGACGATGTGATCGTCGTCGGTCCAGACGAGGTCACGGCCGAGCCGGTGGCTGCGCCGAAGTCCGACTCGATCGGGTCGTCGTCCCCGCGCACGTTCGCCGAGCTCGGCCTCGATGGCGGTGACGTCACGACCCGACCGTCGATCTCCACCCGTTCGCCGAGCTCGGCCTCGATGGCGGTGACGTCACGACCGTCGTCGCCTCCCGAGCAGGCGCGAGGGAACCCATGGAGGCAAGGACGGCTGCGGAGATGATGAGCGTTCTCATGGTGTCCTCAGACGTGATCGGGAGTGTCGTGGTTGCCTGGCGACCATCCGTGGCGACGGATGTCGTCGCCGTCGGCGTCGAGCGGTCGCCCGTTCCAGCGCAGCGCTCCCGGCGTCGCCGAGAGACGGGCGATGAGGTTCTGCTGCGGGACGCCGTCGAGATCGGTGATCACGTCGCGAGCGACGACGTGCTCGTCGACGGCGAGGTCTGCCTGGTCGTAGAT
>JACDGA010000072.1 GCA_013815505.1 Acidimicrobiia bacterium | reverse complement strand
AGTGCGAACCAGATCGTCGTGATGTTCTTCTCGTCACCGCGCAGCCGCACGAACCAGCGACGAACGGCATCCTCGTCGACGCGGTCGACAGCGGAGATCTGCTCGTTGTCACGGCGCAACGCGTCGAGCCATCCGTCGATGCGTGTCGACAGGTCGTCGAGCTGTTCGCCGTCCATCCGGTCCTGCATCAGCACAGCACCCGATCTCGGCTCGACAGGTCGGCGTAGAGGCGACGCAGGCGCGCCGCCGTGAACGCCCACGTGAACCGTCTGGCCTTCACCGACGCAGCGGCGCCCATCGTGTCGGCTCGTGCCGGGTGCTGGATGATGCTGTCGAGTGCGGCGGCGAACGCACTCGGGTCGCGCCCGTCGACGAGCACTCCCGTGCGACCGTCATCGACGAGGCTGCGCAGACCCCCGACACGGGCAGCGACGACCGGGATGCCGCACGCCGCCGCCTCGAGCGCGACGAGCCCGAAGCTCTCGCTCCTGCTGGGGACGACGACGACATCGGCAGCTCGGTAGTACGTCGAGAGGATGTGGTGGGGCTGCGGTTCGACGAAGACGACGCGGTCGTGCAGGCCGAGCTCGTCGACGAGGTCGTGCGACCGAGCCATCTCGGCGTCACCTTCGCTGCCGCTCGCGCCGCCGATCATCACGAGCACGGCATCGCTGCACCGTGACGCGTCGAGGGCACGGATCGCGAGGTCTGGTCCTTTCAACGGCTGCATGCGCCCGACGAACAGGACGACCGGCAGGTTGGGCGGCAGCTCGATGGCCGATCGCGCTCCCGCCCGGGTTCCGGGTGCGAAGAAGGCGTGCTCGACGGCCGGCGGGACGATCTCGAGCCGCCCCACCGGGTTGCCGAAGACGCTCCGGAACTGCTCTTCTTCGGCGTCGCAGCTGACGCAGATGGCGTCCGAGCACGACACGATGTGGTGCTCGGCGAGCTCGCGCCACGACGACTCGGGGTCGCCGCCCTCCGCCTTGACCCGGGCGAGCGTGTGGAACGTGGACACGAGCGGGACGTCGAGCTCGTGCTTCAGGCGGTGCCCTGCGATACCGCTCAGCCAGTAGTTGGCATGGATCACGTCGATCGGCTCGCCGGCGGCGATGTGCGCCGCAAGCCCGTCTCCGAACTCGTCGAGCACGTCGGGCAGCGCTTCTTTCGGGAGGTGGCACGGTCCGGCGGGGAGGTGGATGACGCGGTGGCCGGGCTCCACGAGCACCTCGGGATCCGTGTCGGCACAGGTCCTGCGCGTGTACGTGGTGACGTCGACACCTGCCTGCGCCAGTGCCGAGCCGACCTCGCGCACGTAGACGTTCATGCCGCCGCTGTCGCCGGCACCCGGCTGGGCGAGCGGCGACGTGTGGAGCGAGATCATCGCGACGCGCGTCATGATCGAGCGCCACCGCCGACGAAGCTGTCGTACACGTTGAGCAGCGCCTGCTTCTGCTCGGACGTCAGCACGGGGTCGGCGGCGATGGCATCGCGCACGCGTGACAGCGACGGCGACTCGTCGGCGAGCAGACCCGCTCGCACGTACAGCGTCTCGGCACTGATCTGCAGCGCCTTCGCGAGCTGCTGCAAGATCTCGGCCGACGGGCGCCTCAGGCCGCGCTCGATCTGGGAGAGGTACGGGTTGGAGACACCGGCGAGGTCGGCGAGGCGGCGTACCGACATCCTCGCGATCTCGCGCTGGGCACGGATGAACTGGCCGACGTCGGGGAACAGCTCGCGTTCGTCAGCCACCGGCGTCGCGCTCCCACAGTCCGTCGACGTCGGCGGTGCCCTCGCGATATCGACGGACGAGATCGGCGCTGAGCGCGTCGATCGACTCGAACAGCTCCCGGCGCTGGGCCGAGACGCGGCGTTCGTACTGGGCGAGCGCCTCGGCGAGTGCGCGCAGCTCGTCGCCCGTGAGCGAGTCGAGGCGGGCGAAGCCGTTGGCCGAGCAGATGGCGTCGAGTTCGTTGGCGGCGTCGGACTCGGCGTGGTCGTCGGTCTCGCGCGGGGGGCGGCCGGACGGGGCGATGAGCTGGTGGGCGAGCACCTCGTGGAGGTGCGCGCTGACCGGTTGCTCGTGGTCGGTGAGCCGTGCCTGGACGAGGTCGAGGCGCGCCTGGGCGACGCGCCTGGCGTAGGACACGGCGTCCTCTGCGCCCTGCAGGCGTGACCGCTCGCGTCGCAGCTCGTCGAGGCTGAGAGAGCTCGGGTCTTCGACCAGGGGCTCGATCATGTCACTGGCCACCCGACACCGGCGGGAGCACGGCGACCTCGTCGTCGTCGCCGACGGTCTGTCCGGGCTCGACGGCGTCACCGTTGACCCAGATTCGGCACGAGCCGAGCAGTACGGCGAACGTGTCGCCGTAGCGTCGCGTCGCGTTGGCCAGCACGGCGTCGACCGTGTCGCCGGCGACGACATCACGCCCCACCCCTGCCGCCTCGCGGGCGGCTGCGAACAGCCGCAGCACAGCCACGCCGAGATCGTACCCGTGAGAGCGCCGGGCTAGCCTCACGACCTCGTGGCAACCGACAAGCGTGACCGCCAGCGGCAGAACCGTGCTCTTCGCATCGAGCAGGAGATCAAACACGAGCGCCGTCGCTCGACGCGGGGCCGGATCCTGAAGGGCGCCGGCGCGCTCGTGGCGGTGCTCGCCGCGCTCGTCGGCATCGCATGGTTCGCGAGCCGTGGCAGCGACGACGACATCGTGCCGGCCACCACCGTGCCCGGCACCCTCGCCCCAGGCACCATCGCCCCCGGCACCCTCGTCCCCGGCGCCCCCACGACGGTCCCTGGCTCGACCCCGTCGACGTCTCCCACCGTCACAGGCGCCACGACACCACCCACCACATAGCAGACGACGAGTACAAGGAGAGAATGTCGATGAACAGGGCGATCCGCCCGTCGTGCTCGTCCCTCCGTTCCTCGGCGAACGCGACGCCGGTCGCCTGCACCCGCTCGTGAGCGACGTCAAGCTGCAGCGTTCCGGCCGGGGCGTCTTCGGCTCGTCGGCGGTGGCATCAGCCGCCCCGCAGGCGGCGCCGCACGCGGCGCGCCGTGGACGGCAGAGCTCGCCGAGTGCCCGTGAGCACCCGGCGGGCGTCGGTCGCCCCGACGGCCAACACCACGAGCAAGGGTTGGAACAGCAGCCGCACGAGCCGCTTCGTGTCGGTGTCGAGGCCGAAGGCGTCACGCCCCTCGGTGAACTGGGCGACGTTGCCGGGGAAGACGGCGACGAAGAAGACCGCAGCGACCGCCCCGAGCTTGGCGCGGCGCGGCTGGCGCCACGTGCCGAGCAGCGCGCCCCCCAGCGCGATCTCCGCAACACCCGACGCGAGCACCACGAATTCCGTGTCGAGCGGCACCCACGGCGGAACCTGTGCCCGAAACTCTTCACGCCCGAACGTCAGGTGGCCCACACCCGCGAACGCGAGGCCGGCTCCGAGGGCGACCTGGCCCGCCATCCGCAGCTTCGCGCCCCCATCCTCTCGCATCCAGTGAACCGTATGAGCTTGTGTGACCCCTCGCTACTCGGCCGATCGTCCGGCGATGAACCTCCTTCCTCGGCCGGATTGCGCGCAGATCCATCTCGGGCATGAAGCGGCTCGCCGCCGAGCGGACCATGAGCGCGTCGCAGGCGCAGGTGTGGCGAGTGCTCATCGATCTCGACGAGTGGCCCAGGTGGGGACCGACCGTCACCGCGGCCGAGCTGCACGACGCCGATGAGCTGGCCGAGGGCACGACCGGCCACGTCACCGTGGTCGGCGGCATCGAGCTGGGCTTCGTCATCACCGAGTACACCGAGGGTCGATCGTGGGCGTGGTCCGTCGCAGGCGTCCCGGCCACGGACCATCGCGTCGACGCCATCGGCAACCGGTGCCGGGCGAGGATCGGCGTGCCGATCCTCGTAGCGCCCTACCTCGTCGTGTGCCGCACCGCTCTCCGACGGATCGAACGGCTCGCCAACGCGACCACCTGAGCCAGGACCGCCGCGACGACTCGACGTCAGGTGCCGAGGAAGCGCCAGCGACGAGGCCGCAGGATCACGGCAAGTCGCCGACGACGTCGACGTCACCGTGCACGGTCCAGCCAGTGTCGTCTCGGGAGAGTGCGGAGCCCGAGGGCATCACGGCAAGACAGGCGTCACCGTGCTCGGCGGCGAGCTCTCGGGTGCGGTTGAGGCGTTCGGCGGTCAGGGTCTCGGACTCGGTGACGAGCGCGAGACCGGCGACGAGACCGAGGCCCAGCGTGAAGGCGCCGCCGCGAGGATCGGTCATCGGGTCGCACATCGCCGCCGCGCACGCCCCGACCGCCACGAGGACTCCCTCGTCGGCATGGTGGCGCAGTGCCTCGACGATCGGCGTGTCCTTCAACACCGAGCGCAGGTGCATCGGCGAGTCGCCGACGACCCACACGGCACCGGCGGCCCGCAGGCGCGCCGCCGCAGCGTCGGTCGCCTCGGCGCGCTGCAGCACCATGACGTCGTCGATCTCAGGCCCGCCGACGCGCTGCGCCCACGACCGAGCGGCCTCGACCAGCAGCCCAGGGTTCTCCATCGCATCGGCCGTTGGCAACACGGCAACCGTCGTCGCGCCGCTGCGGGCGAGCACGCCGGCGTCGATCTCGTCGTGGGCCTCGAAGGGACCGCCACCTTGAAAGATGATCACGCTGGGATCGTAGGTGCCCATTGGCTGCGTTACCGCCGGGTAACTAGGGTGTCGGCGATGAGTGGGCTGACGACGGTCGGGATCATCGGGTCCGGCATCATGGGATCTGGACTCGCCGAGGTCGCCTCGCGTGCCGGCTTCGACGTCGTCGTCCGCTCGCGCACCACGGCAGGAGCCGACGACGTCAAAGCGAAGGTGGAAGCCAACCTCGCCAAGCTCGTCGAGAAGGGCAAGCTCGACGATGCCGAGCGCACGGCCACCCTTTCGCGCATCGTCTGCACGGATCACCTCGGCCGGCTCGCCGAGTGCGATCTCGTGATCGAGAGCGTCGTCGAGGACCTCGACGTCAAGCGTGAGCTGTTCGCCGAGCTCGAGCAGATCGTCAAGGACGACGGAATCCTCGCCACGAACACCTCGACCCTGCCGGTCGTCGAGATGGCGATCCAGACGCAGCGCCCCGATCGCGTCTGCGGGATCCACTTCTTCAACCCGGCACCGATGATGCGGCTCGTCGAGGTGGTGCGACCCATCACCGCATCCGACGACACGATCAAGACGGCGATGGAGTTCGCCACGGCGTGCGGCAAGGACGCGATCGAGGTCGCCGACCGTGCCGGCTTCGTCGTCAATGCGCTGCTGTTCCCCTATCTCAACAACGCCATCCGGCTCTGGGAGCACGGCACGGCGACGAAAGAAGACATCGACACGGCGATGCAGGGCGGCTGCAACTTCCCGATGGGGCCGTTCGCGCTGCTCGACCTCGTCGGCCTCGACACGTCGCTGTCGATCCTCGAGGCGCTTTACGACGAGTCCCGCGAACCCAACTACGCCGCCGTGCCCACGCTGCGACGCATGGTGGCGGCCGGCAAGCTCGGTCGCAAGTCCGGCGAGGGCTTCTACCGGTACTGATCGCACTGCCGCTCGAGCCACGTCCAACGAGGTGGGAGTTCCCCGACCCACGGCATGCCGACGGCGACCTGGTGGGGATCGGCGGCGATCTCGAACCGGGCACGCTGCTCGCCGCCTACCGGCAAGGGCTTTTCCCGATGCCGTCGCGTGACGCCCTCCGCCGCCGCCGGCTGGCGTGGTTCTCGCCTGTGTCGAGGGGCGTGCTACCGCTCGACGGGCTCGTCGTCAGCCGCTCGCTGCGCCGCAGCCTGCGTCGCTACACCGTGGAACGCGACGGGCGGTTCTCCGATGTCATGCGCCAGTGCGCCGACCCTGCGCGACCCGGCGCCTGGATCGACGACGAGTTCGTGGCGGCGTACACGCGTCTGCACGAGCTCGGCTGGGCACACTCGTTCGAGGCGCTCGACGAGGACGGTCAGCTCGTCGGTGGGCTGTACGGCGTCCGCATCCACCGCTTCTTCGCCGGCGAGGCGATGTTCCACCACGCCACGGATGCCTCCAAGGTCGCACTCGTGCACCTCGTCGAATGGCTGCGCGCCACCGACGCCGAGCTGCTCGACGTGCAGTGGGTGACACCGCACCTCGCCTCACTCGGTGTCGTCGAGATCGAGCGCTCCGACTACCTCACCCGACTCCACGCGGCCGTCCGAGACAGATGAGTACTCGTCACGGACAGCAACGATGCACCACTCACTGAGGCGACCCGTCAACGTCAGATGTCGGCGTTGGGATCTTCTGCGGTGAGCAGGATGACGTTGCCGTCAGGATCCTCGATGAGCGCGGCGTACGGCCCCGGTGACTTCCACGGAGCCTTGCGGCTCGTGTAGCCGTGCGCCACGAGCTCGGCGTGCGTGGTGTCCACGGCGTCGCGAGTGCCGGCGTAGAACTCGAGCACGGTGTTGTACGAGCCTGACGGCGCTCGCTCCCGCGCCGGGTCGCTGGCGGCGATGAACACGGTGTCGAAGAAGATCGTGACGCCACTCGCCATGCGGTGCATCACGAAGCGCTCGCCGTCGGCCTCCTGGGGGATCTCGAGTCCGAGGCGGCGATAGAACGCGAGCGCCCGAGCCATGTCCTCGACGACGACACCGACCATCGCCAGCTGGATCGTCATCGACCGAACACCTCACGATGGGGCGCCGCCTCGTCCGGGGCACGCCCCGCAAGGGCGAGCGCCTCGGCAGCCGTCGCGCCGGGACTGATCTCGGGGACGCACCAGGTTGCCCCCGCTGCGGCCAGGCCCGACGGATCCGGATGCGTCCCACCGACGAGTGCGACGTCGAGGTCACCCGCCGTGAGGCCACTCGCGGCGAGCGCGCCCGTGACGTGATCGGGCATCCAGCCGTCGGTGCTCACGAGTGCCAGCCCTTCGAGGTGATGGCGGGCGACACGACGTGGCCCGGCGGTGCGGTCGACGCGGCCTGCGATCCAGATTGGGCATCGCGGCCGTTGCACGCACGGCACCGTCGTCACTCGGTCGCCGGCCCGGGGGACCGCAGCACCCGCGAGCATCGGGACGAGCGACTCGATGCCACGGTCGAGGGCTGCCGCCCGGTCGCGATCCGTGGCCGCGGCCTCGTCGAACGCCGAGAACTCGCCGTGGCTGTCGACACCGAGCCCGAGTCCGAGCACCATCCGGCCGCCCGACAGACGGTCGAGCGTCGACGTGGCCTGGGCGACCAGCTGGGTCCGGCGGCGCGGCAGCGCTGTCACCATCGTGCCGATCGTGACCCGTTGCGTGGCGCCGGCGATGGCCGCCAGCGTGACCCACGGATCGGCGAACGGTGCGCCGGTCCGGTTCCAGAGATGATCCCAGACGAAGACACCGTCCCATCCCGAGGCCTCGGCCGCCGCCGCGACCTCAGCGACCACGGCAGGTTCGGCCAGTTCCTCGGACAGCGACAACGACAATCCCCAGCGCATCACCCGGACGGTACCCCCACCACCGTCTGGGCGGGATTCCTCCCATTCCACGGTCTGGGCGGATCGTTTCCACCAGTTGCAACAGATCCCGCCCAGACCGTCAGGACGACCCGTCGGGTGGCGACCCGTCGCGAGCGACGTGCTCGGTTCCTTCACCGGGGGTGATGAACAACATGTCGCCGGGCTCGTGCACGGTCGCCGTGTGCCAGACGCCGATCGGGTTGACGATCGCCTCGTTCGGCGCCAAGGCGATGACGCGCTCGTGCCCGTCGATCCACTGGATCAGATCGGCACGACCGCTGAGCAGGACGACGACCTCCTCGCCGCTCGGGTGGCGTTCCCACGTCGGCCAATCGGCTTGCTGGTGGAACAGCCCGACGAGTCGCCCCTCCCTGCCGTCGGTGGCGAAGCGAGCGTCGTAGGCCTCCAGCGACTCCGGTGTCCAGTCGAAGTCGACCACAGGTGTGGAGGTCGCCCCGCGACCGAGGTGGATGACCGTGGTGCGAAGGTCGAGGGCGGACGTGTCGGTGT
>JACDGA010000344.1 GCA_013815505.1 Acidimicrobiia bacterium | reverse complement strand
CGACGGCGGCACACATCCGGCGCACCTGGCGGTTGCGACCCGCGTGAATGGTCCTGCGTGCGGCGATGGGCGACTCGGGCGGCGAGCGCGGCCGTTCGACATCATCGCTAGTGCGCGTCGGCATCGAGTGAGGTCGCGACACGAAGACCTCCGGTTCTGTGAAGACGGTCAATCTCCACAACACCCGGAGGTCTTCGCCTACGTCAACCCGTCACCAACGTCATGACCGAGTACATCTAGCGCCGCGCTAGCCCTCGACGGCCGACTCTCGGCGTGCGACGTCGACCATGACGTCGACGTGATCGCTATAGACCGCGTCGATGCCCATGCGCAGCGCCGGCGTCAGCACGTGCTCGAACTGCATGTCCCAGCCGAACGCGAAGCGATCGAAGCGATGCACCATCGTGACGTAGCCCCCGGTCCAGTCGGTGTGGTGCATGTTGAGCGCGTCGATGCCGGCACCGGCGAGCGTCGCCGAGCGTCGCTCGATGCCCTCTGGGATGCGCTTGCGTCGCGTCGAGTCGACGAGGCGGACGTCGTCGTCGTAGGGCCGCAGCGCCGCGAGGAACGTGTGATCCGGGTGGCACAGCCACAGCCGCGACAGCATGTCGGGTGCGAGCGCACGGACCATGTCGATCACGACCGTGGCCGACGCTGGCGACTTCACGTCGAGCGAGAGGTGGTAGGCGCTGCCGCACGACTCGAGGAGCTGTTCCAGATCAGGGATGTGCGGGGGCAGCTCGTGCCGGGCGAAGTCGGCGATGGTTCTGCGGCGCCATCCGTGCACGACGCCGTCGTGGTCGAGCACGGGCACCCCGTCGGCGCTGAGCCAGACATCGCTCTCCAACCCCGTGGCGCCGAGGCGCAATCCCAGCTCGAACGCTGCCAACGTGTTCTCCGGCGCGTGGGCACGAGCACCACGGTGGGCGAACAGGATTGCCGGCTCGTTCAGCGTCGGGAGTCGTTGCTGCACGGCCGTCGATGATGCCACGCTCCTAGACTCCGCCCTGTGTTCAACCTGTCGGGCAGCGAGCTCGTCTTCATCCTGCTGCTGGCGCTCGTCGTCCTCGGACCCGAGCGCCTGCCCGACGCAATGCGGCGTTTCGGGCGCACCGTGAGCGAGCTGCGCAAGATGGGCGCCGGATTCCAGGAGGAGTTCCGCTCGGGTCTCGACGAGCCGATGCAGGAGATGCGCAAGACGGCCGACCTGATCAGGGGCAATTCCGACTTCGGTTCGTTCGCGAAGGGTGCGCTGACGAAGCCCAAGGAGAAGTCGCCGTCGGCAATGAGCGTCGACCTGACCCCCGACGAGCTGAAGGCGAAACCGGATCCTGCGGAAGTACCGGCGCCGGAGCCCGCCGCCGCCGAACCGTCCGACGATCATGACGTCGCGTCGGACGACTTCGGCGTCGTGCCATCTGCTCGTGACGAGGTGCAGCCCGAGCCTGATGACGTCGACGACTTCGGTGCCGTGCCACCCGCGCGCGACCGATGAGGAACCCACTCTCACGAGGGCGGTCGTCACGCACGACCGACGCGACGATGTCGCTCACCGAACACCTCGGCGAGCTCCGCTACCGCATCATCCGCTCGGCGCTCGCGATCGCCCTCGGCGCCGTGGTCGTCATGGTCTTCTACGACCAGGTCCTCGACTTCCTCGTCGAGCCCTACCGTAGCCTTTGCGCCCGCAAGGACCCGGCGTTCTGCAGCAGCGACGACCTGTTCACGCTCGACCCCGTCGAGGGCTTCTCGACCCGGCTGCGCGTCGCCACGTACGGCGGTGTCGTCATCGCCCTGCCCGTCGTCATGTGGCAGATCTGGCGCTTCATCGTGCCGGCGCTGGAGGGGCGCGAGAAGCGCTACGCCATCCCGTTCGTGCTGACGTCGGTGACCCTGTTCCTCCTCGGCGGCGCGATCGCCTACCTCACGCTCGAGCAAGCGCTCGAGTTCCTCATCTCATGGTCCGGTGACGACGTCGGGCAGGTGTTCCAGGTCTCGAAGTACATCCGACTCGTCCTCTTGATGATCGTTGCCTTCGGCATCGGCTTCCTGGTGCCCGTGCTGCTCGTGTTCCTCCAGCTCGTGGGCGTGCTGACACCGCAGTTGCTGCTGCGTGGGTGGCGCTTCGCGATCGTCGTCATCGTCATCCTTGCCGCCGTGATCACCCCGTCAGGCGACCCGATCTCGATGCTCGCGCTGGCGGCGCCGATGACGTTGCTCTACTTCATCGCCGTGCTCATCGGCTGGCTGGTCCAGCGCTCTCGACAGCGCGCCGCGAGCGCGTGACCGACACGCACCGCCGGCACTACGAGTTCTCGCTCGACCCGTTCCAGCGCGAGGCCATCGCTGCCATCGATGACGGCGCGCACGTCGTCGTCGCCGCCCCGACGGGTTCTGGCAAGACGGTCATCGCCGAGCATGCGATCGATCGCGCCCTCCGCTCGGGGGCCAGGGCCTTCTACACCGCCCCGATCAAGGCGCTCTCGAACCAGAAGTACCGCGACCTCGCGGCTTTTCACGGCCCCGAGCGCGTCGGCCTGCTGACGGGTGATCACGTCGTCAACGGCGACGCCCCCGTCGTCGTGATGACGACCGAGGTGCTGCGCAACATGATCTATGCGGCGTCGCCGGCGCTCGCCGAGCTCGGACTCGTCGTGCTCGACGAGGTGCACTTCCTCCAGGACACCTATCGCGGACCCGTGTGGGAGGAGGTCATCATCCACACGCCCTCCACCGTGCAGCTGGTGTGCCTCTCCGCGACGATCGGCAACGTCGCACAGCTGACCGAGTGGATCGGGGCCGTACGCGGCCCGGCGGTCGCCGTCGTGGAGACCGAGCGACCCGTGGAGCTGACGAGCTTCTACCTCGCCCGCGACCGCGCCCGAGACCGGCTCGTGCTCGAACCGATCTTCCGCGACGGCCAGGCGAACCCGGCGGCCGCCAAGCTCGACGCCGACGCCGGTGCCGGCGGGTGGAGCGGCGGTCGACGATCACGCCC
>JACDGA010000343.1 GCA_013815505.1 Acidimicrobiia bacterium | reverse complement strand
CAGACCCCGGCGTTGGGGACCGGAATGTGGTGTCGTCGCTCGAGTGTCGACGTCACGACCAAACCTCCCGGTTGGACATGCGACCATGATGCCGCGTCAACACCGATTTCGTCATCTCTGTACGCCTGGTTGCGGGCGGTGTGTGGGACGCGGCACGACGCGCAGTCGCCTAGCCCACAGCTTCACGCCCTGGAACCGAATCAGGAAGCTGACCCACAGCGGCATCAGCGGGTGACGAGCCGACATCTTCAGCACGTTGGCGACGGTCGCCGGTCGCCGCCAGCCCCGCAGGGTGGCCACGAACGGGACGCTCCCCCGCCGCCGCAAGCAGATGCCGACATCGAGGCGCTCGTCGGGCTCGCGCAACCGCATCTCGTACGTGCCCTCCATGTCGAAGAACGGTGACACGTAGAGCCGCTTGCCGGTGCGGGCGCGCCCGCTCTCGTCGGGCCGCAGCAGGTACACGTGGCGGTCGCCGTACGTGTTGTGCACCTCGGCGAGCACCGTCACCAGCTCGTCTCGGGCGTCGTAGCACCAGTAGACGCTCAGCGGGTTGAACACGTAGCCGAGGACCCGCGCGTTGGCCAGCATCGCGACTCGTCCGCCGGTGAGGTCGATGCCGTGTCGCTCGCAGAAGGCGTCGACGTTGTGCCGTATCGAGCGTTCGGGATCTCCGAGGTGGTCCTTCGCCTCGAACCGCGCCAACGCACCGAGCCCCTGCGGCAAGCGCGGCAGGTCGTCGATGTCGACGAGCCACATGTAGCCGCCGTAACGGAACGAGTTGCGGATCGGCGCAGTCCTCGTGTGCCGTGTCTCGCAGCGGTAGATCGCCGCACGTCGAAGGCTGCCGTTGCCACTTCGCGCGCTCATCGGATTCCAGTGTCCCACTCGACCCCGAGCGACGACGCGGCGCGGACGCCCGAGACGCATCCGTCCTCGTGGAAACCCCAGCCGTGGTAGGCGCCGGCGAATGCCAGCCGGTCACGGTTCAGCGATGAAAGGCGTGCCTGAGCGGCAACCGCGTCAAGGGTGAACACCGGGTGCTCGTACGACATGGTGGCGATGCGCTCGCGCTCGTCGATGGTGTCGCCGGCGTTGAGCGAGACGACGTAGTCGACCGGCTGATCGAGGCACTGCAGCCGGTTCATCCAGTAGTTCACCATCACGTGGTCGGCCGTGGCGTCACACGAGCGCATCCGGTAGTTCCACGACGCGCGGGCGCGACGGCTCGTCGGCAGCACCGTGTCGTCGGTGTGCAGCACGGTTGCGTTGCGGGAGTAGCCGAACGAACCGAGCACCGATCGCTCCGCGTCGGTTGGTGCGTCGAGCATCGCCAACGCCTGGTCGGCGTGCGTGGCGATCACGACGTCGTCGAACCCATGGACGACGTCGTCGTCGTCGTGCACTTCGACGCAGTCGGGCGTCCGCCGTACCGAACGGACCGGGGCCATCGTCGACACGGCCGAGAGCGACTTTGCCGCCCGCTCGACGTAGGTCCGAGACCCGCCGACGACCGTGCGCCAGTCGTGCGAACCCTTGACGCTGAGCATGCCGTGGTTGTCGAGGAAGGCGAAGAGGTGCCGTGCCGGGTAGCGCATCGCGTCGTGGTCGCCTGACGACCAGACGCACGAGATCAGCGGGACCACGAAGTGACGGCGGAACCACGCCGAGAACCGCCCCTCCTCGAGGAACGTCCGCACGTCGAGGTGCGCCGAGCGCGCCGGCGGCTCGGCGAGCAGCCGCTTGGCACGCAGGTGGAAGCGCTTGACCTCTCCCAGCATCCAGAGAAACCGCGGGTCGACAGCCCGTCGCGGCTGGGCGAACACCGCCCTCAGTCCCCTGCCGCCGGCGTACTCCAGCCCGCAGCCGTCGCAGTGGATCGACATGCTCATCTCAGTCGGCTGCGTGGCGACATCCAGCTCACCGAACAGCCGCATCAGCGACGGGTACGTCGCCTCGTTGTGCACGATGAACCCGCTGTCGATGGCGATCACGCTGCCGTCGCTGGCGGCGACGTCGTGGGTGTGGGCGTGGCCGCCGAGGCGGTCGTCGGCCTCGAACAGCGTGACCTGCCCGCCGCGCTGCAACACGTAGGCAGCTGTCAGCCCGGAGACGCCGCTGCCGACCACCGCGATGCGACGCTGCAGTGCCGGCGGGGCCGTGGAGAGCGATGCGGGGGTCACCACCGTTGTTCGTAGCCGAGGTGGCCGCAGGATTGACGGTGGAGCGATGGCATGATCTGTGGGTATACCGTCATTGACGCCACGAGTGCTGTCACCGATGATCGACTGGTGCGCACCAGGACCGCCATGATCGTCGCCTTCCCCGGCGTGCAGGCGCTCGACGTCACCGGTCCGTACGAGGTGCTCGCCGGCGCCAACTCGTGCCTGCGCCGCGAGGCGTACGACGTCACGGTCGTCGCCTCGTCACCCGGAACGCTGCGCAGCGAGAGCGGTCTCGAGCTGGTGGCGCGCGGGCTACCCGACCTGACGGCGCAGCCGCCCGACCTCGTCATCGTGGCTGGCGGCAGCGGCGTCCACGATGCCACCGACGACGAGATCCTGCTCTCCTGGCTGCGCGATGCGGGTTCCAGGGCCGAGCGGCTCGCCACCGTGTGCTCCGGGACGTTCCTCGCCGCCAGCGCGGGACTCCTCGATCGTCGGCGCGTCACCACGCATTGGGCACGAGCCGACCGCCTGGCCCGCGAGCACCCCGAGGTACGCGTCGATGCCGATCCCGTCTACCTGCGCGACGGCAACGTGTGGTCGTCAGCCGGCGTCACCGCAGGGATCGATCTCTGCCTCGCCCTCGTCAGCGAAGACCACGGACCCGACGTCGCGCAGACCGTCGCCCGCTGGCTCGTCATGTTCCTCCATCGGCCCGGCTGGCAGTCGCAGTTCCGAGCACCGGTGTGGGTCGAGCGAGCCGGCGACGACGCCATCAGGTCCGTGCAGGAGCGCGTCGACGCCGACCCCAGCGGCGACCATCGCATCGCCGTGCT
>JACDGA010000342.1 GCA_013815505.1 Acidimicrobiia bacterium | reverse complement strand
GCGTCGCGGATGGAACGAGGGCAGCACCAACTGGCCATCGACGTAGATGTCGGCGACCAGGCCGCGCAGGCCGTGCACGACGCGTATCCGGCCTCCTGCTTCCTGCTGAGCGTGGGCCGACTCGGGCGCGTCGCGCCGACGCCCACCCCAACCGCCAGTGTTACGAGCATCAGTCTCGATGATCCTGTTCTCGCTCGCCGCGCCTGCGAAGGCCCCGGCCCCGGATCAGCCGCTCGATGTCGTCGCCGTCGAGGACTCCGAGTTCCCAACGCTCGTCGTCGATCTCGTCCCTCCGCCTGGCTACTCGGCGATCGCGATCGCGGAGTCGATGCTTGACGTCGACGGGGCGGCGGTCGAGTCCGTGACTCGAATCGACCGTACGACGGTGGCGATGATGCTGATCATCGACGATCGGCCCGAGATCGATGCCAGCGCGGTCGCAGCGCAGCAAAGTGGCGCCCTCGAGCTGGTCCGTAACCTCGGCGACGACCTGGAGATCGCGCTTGCGACGCCGAGCGGCCTGCGGACGGCGTTCACCACCGACCAGGGCGCGACCATCGCCCGTGTGTCGGGCATCACGGCGGGTGCGGATCCTGTGACACCGCTGCCCGACGTGATCACCGATTCGGCCGTGCTCCTCGCCGACTCCGACCGCGCCGAGCGTCACCTCGTGATCGAGCTCGGCGGGACGCTCGAACTGAGCGATTCGCAGCTGCGCGAGCTCGCTGACCCGTTGGCGACGTCGAGAACAACGCTTCACCTAATCGTCCCGCTCGGCGTCGCAGTCGGCCCCATCGGTCAGCTCGCCGAGCGCACCGGCGGGTCGGCTGCGCCCGTCGCCGTGATGGTGACCGGCTCCGACAGGGAGAAGTCGGCGATCGTCAACCGCTACCGGATCGTCGCCACCGTCGACGACGGCGGGGCACACGAAGTGGGTCTCGACATCGAGGGGCGACGTGTGTCCGCGACGTTCAATGTCACCGCGCCGCCTCCTTCCACGACACGTACGCCGAGCACCACGACCACGACCACGACCTCAGCGCCTCGTTCGACATCGGTCGCTACGATCGAGCAGCGGACGACGCCGTCGCCCGCCGCGTCGGCGGCGCCGGCCGTGTCCCGGACTCGGCCGCGCGCGACGTCGTCACGCTCGGGATCGGGGGCACTCAACGCCGTCTCGATTGCTCTGCTCGGGGCACTGACGACGGCGGTGGTCGTTCTTGGGTTTCGTCGTTGGCGCCCGGTCGCAGGCGGGGCACCTCGACGCGCCCCGTCGACTGCCCTCACGCCGGACGCTCACCGCCGATACCCGACCACCTTCGCTGAACCAATGCGGAAAAGGTTCGCGTCGATCCCCGAGACGTCGCCGACGACCAGACGTGGCTTGTCCGGGCAGGGCGTCACCGACTTCGTCGGGTCGTCAGCCGAGGTCGGCAATAACAGCTCCGATTGGCTTGTGTCCGGGTCGCTCCGGATGTGCCCTGCGACCGGCGAGGTGCTGAACGGTCGACAACCTGTCCATCTCGAACCAACGGAGTTCCGCGTGCTCGAGCTGCTCATCACGAGTGGCGACAAGGGCCTCACGGCGCGATCGATCGTGGACGCCGCCGGACTCGAGCCTGGCGGTGATGACGAACTCAGGGTCAATGCAGTGATCAGAAAGCTGCGCGAGAAGACGATGCACGGTCGCAGCCAGACGGTACGACGCCAGCGTGATCTCTACTACTTCGACTACTTCGACCGCTGACGAGGTCGACTGCAGGTGGTCGCGGCGAGCGGAAGCGGCCGGCAGAAAGGTCCATTCGGTGGACGTGTCGGAACTGCAGCTCCACGGAGGAGGCGACGCCGGCCCACGATCGCTGGCGTGCCGTCGTCATGCTGCTCTCGGCGGCGCTGCGGCCTGGGGACGAATGCAGCGCACCGTCATCGAATCGTCATCTAACGATCTGCGGCGATCGTTGCATTTCAGACTTCCTTCCGCCACAATTCGTGGCTGGGTCTCATCCGGCGGGGATGGGCGGCGGCAACTGAGGCGGTAACTGAATTATGGGCGCACTTTCGTGCCCAGGGGCTGGCAAGGAGTTGCCTGCCCAGACGAGTGGAATCGTCGGCTACACGAGCGGCGTGTACGACATGTTCCATATCGGGCACCTGAACGTCCTTCGACGCGCCCGGACACTGTGCGACCGTCTCGTCGTCGGTGTCACGACCGACGAGCTGTCGATCGCCCGTAAGGCGAAGCGACCCGTCGTCCCCTTCGAGGAGCGCTGCGAGGTCGTCGCCAGCATCCGCTACGTCGACGATGTCGTCGCGCAGTCCACGATGAACAAGCTCGAAGCCTGGGAGGCCGTGGGTTTCGACCGCATGTTCGTCGGCGACGACTGGCGCGGCTCGGACGCCTGGTCTCGCTACGAGGCCGAGTTCGCACGCGTCGGCGTCGAGATCGTCTACCTCCCATACACAACTCAGACGTCGAGCACGCTTTTGCGCCGCCGCATCGAGTCCGAGGCGGCCGCAGGATGAACGCCCCAGGACGCGCCCTTCGAGCCTGCATCACGGCCGCAGCATTGCTGTTCGTCACGGCCTGCTCGTCCGACGACGACACGGCGACGCCTGGCTCGAACACTGCGACGACGATCGGGACGACCGTCCTTGCGACCATCGAGACGTCGACGTCGGCAAGCACTGGCTCGACGGCACCTGGTTCGTCCGCCGATGTGTCGGCCGCGACGTCCGTCGCGCCGGCGTCGACAGGCGCCACCGAGACGCCGGGGAACGAACCGACGCCGACCTCCACCGCCGGATCGGCCACGACGCCCCCCGGCACCACCGTTGTGGACACGACCCAGCCGACGCCGCCAGACACGGCGGCGCCGACCACTACCGATTCCGGTACGACGACGACCGTCGCGCCGCCAGACGACACCGGAACCATCGACGAGACGGTGCCTGCGGTCGAGCAGGTCACGCTCGCACCGGTCGACGTGGACGAGCCGGTCGAGTTCG
>JACDGA010000341.1 GCA_013815505.1 Acidimicrobiia bacterium | reverse complement strand
GATCCATGCCTTGTCGGCGATGGCCGCCGGCGTGTCCTCTTTCACGTCGAACACAGCGGGGGAGTCGCCCGTGCCTCGCAGCACCACGGTGAGCTCGGGATCGTGCACCACCATCACGTCGCAGGATGTTCGGTGCGCCTTCACCGCTTCTCGAACTGCCCGCCACGACGCCAGCCGTTGCCGTCCGACAGCGCGCGGGATGACGATGTGTGTGACACCACGGAACGTCGCCACGTCGCTGGTCATCGCGGGCGCGATGTACACGACCCGGTGCCCGGCCTCGACGAGCTGGCGCACCTGGCGTTGGTACACCCGGGCATCGTCGCCGCGATGCACGCACGTGACGACGAGGACGTTCAGAGCGCGTCGTGTGGTCATGGCCTCCTACCAGGGTCGCAAGCGCGCACATCGTAGAGCTCGCCAGCGCGCTGGAGAGACAGGGTACGGATGGCGACGACGGCGCGCGACATCGAGGCTGCTCGGCACCACCTCGGGCCGCGACAGACGACGGCTACCATCGGCGCCGATGCGGCGGGAACCCCACACCCTGGGTGCCCTCCTGGGACATCTCCGGCGTCGGTTGCACCGCCTCACGATCGACGTCCACGCCGCCGGCGCTCGCCGGCGCAGTCGCCGTCCTCGCCTGTGCGTCCTGGGCGAGCCATGGTTCGCCACCTTGTTGTCGAGCGCGGCGACCGTGACGAGACGACAACGCTCTGTGGACGGTGCCGTGTGGGGGCCCGGCGCCCTCGCGCTCGATGGAGACGGCACAGGGCATACGCCGGCTACCTACCGCGCCGACGGGCCACCATCGGCGGGCGTCGTCGTCCTCGACCCGGCGCCTTTCGTCGCCGCCGACGCCGTGTTCCGTCGCCGGCCTCGGCGGATCGAGGGCGCTCCCGCTGACATCGTGGCGGCCAACGAGGCGGCGAGACGGACGATGCCAGAACTGCCGGGGTCTGATGGCGCTGCGGTGACGTGGCTGAGAGATGCTGCTGCGGCTCATCGCCGTTACCGCGACGCCTACGGTCGCCACTCGGCGATGGTGGTCGCCGAGATCGTCGAGGCGACGCAGGGCGCGGCGCGGGGCCGTCGACGCGACAGCGTTGACGTGTCGGTGCTCTGCGTCACGAACCGGCCGCACCGACTGGTGGACGTCGTCGGCAACTACGAGCGTCAGTCCTTCGCTGCGCGCGAGCTGGTGATCGTCGCGCACGGCGGCGGCTTCGATGACGACCGACTCAACGAGGCGCTGACAGCGGTGCCGAATGCGAGATGGGTCCGAGCGCCGGGACGGTGGTCGCTCGGCGCCTGCCTCAACCACGGTCTCGACCAGTGCCGTGCCCGCCGCGTCGCCAAGTTCGACGACGACGACCTGTACGGCGAGCACTACCTCGCCGACGCAATGCTGAGCAGCGTCGTGGCGGGCGCTGCGGTCGTGGGCAAGCGCAGCTACGTCGCCCACCTCACGGCGACGGATCGGCTGATCCTGCGATTCCCCGGTGAGGAGTGCCGACCAAGCGCGAACCTCGCCGGCGGCACGCTCGTCATCGATCGCGACCAGCTCGGTGGGGTGAGGTTCCCGGACCTCACCGTGGGCGAGGACCAGGGCCTCATCCGCTCGCTGCGACGTGCGGGGCGCTGGGCGTATGCCGGCGACATGTTCAACTACGTGCAGCGCCGCGGCGACGACAACACGTGGCCCGCCGACGAGCAGCAGTTGCGCCGCCGCGCGGTCGACCTCGGTGCGGGTGATCGCATCGACGGCGTGCTGATCTGACAAGCGGATTGCGCGGCCGCATCGATGTGGGAGCTGAACATGCGGTGCGTCGCGGTCAGTCCTCGGCGCGCTCCCACGGCGACGGCTCCGGTGCGAGACGTTCCAACCACTTGCGCATCCATCTCGGGTCGAGACCGTCGGCAGGGCCACGTTCGGTGCTGTTGAGGCAGTAGAGATCGAACCGTCCCGTCCGCCAGATGCGACGCATGCGCGTGGCGGCCAGAGGGTGGGCAAGGCTGACGTACTCGACGGCCGGGTGCCGTTCGACCGCCGTCCCACGGGCGAGGCCGTATCGCGGGGCGAGCGATGCTGCAACGCTGAGGTCGTCGACGTGGCGGAAGTGATGGCCCGCCGTCGCCGAGAACTGCGGTGCCAGCAACGCTTCCAGTTCGAGCAGCGTCTCGCGGTCCAACGCATACGGCGCGTGGCGGACCATGCGACCGTCGCACACTCCCGTGAGCCGCTCGACGATGTCGGTGGTCGTTCGTGATGCCTGATACATGCCGGCCTCTGCACGACCCTGGTCCGGCGGCTCTGCGACCTCTCGGAACACGGCAGGGCGCATCGTCTCGTCGTCGAAGAACAGCGTCCAGTCGACGCGACGACCGACGAGCATGTCGTCGTTGAAGTAGACGAAGTGGCGGGCGAGCCCGGGGATGTGGTGAAGGCGCGACTCGATCGCGTGGGAATTGAATGTCGGCAACGCCGTCGGCGCCAGGATCTCCCGATGTTCGACGACGTGCAGCCGGTCGTCCTCCACGAGCCACGACGGCACCTGCGACGCAGTGACGATGTACACCCTGCGGAACCACGGTGCCCGCGAGGCAAGCGTCCGCAGCGAGTAGCGCAGCTCGTCGTAGCCGCGGAAGCGGGCGGCGTCGTCGAACCGCGAGACGGGCTCGCCGGCGCGCCGACGTGCCGCTGCGAGGTCGGTTCTCCACGCCGGATCGCTGTCGTCGACCCACGTGTAGACGATGTCGACGGGATGAGGCGGCGGCACGGTGGGCGAGCGCGGAGCGTCATGGGGTGCCGTCGTGGCAGATCGCAGGCGGCGCACCTTCAGCTCGGCGGCCACCGTCTCCACGAGCAACTCGCGCGTGGACGTCGCGAGCGAACGTCGCTGCAGTGCGGTTGCGGCGCCGGCGAGGACGTCGCGCAGCCTCACGGCGTGCCGATCGTGGCCGGCTCGGGCGTCGGGAGGCGCCAGTACGTGGCCATGTCGGTGAAGGCGT
>JACDGA010000340.1 GCA_013815505.1 Acidimicrobiia bacterium | reverse complement strand
GATCTTCTCGAGTGCGACCTGCGACGCCTCGGAGTCGCCGCCCCGCTCCTTCAGCCGGGCGAGCGTGGTCGTCACATCGGTCGCCAGGTCCCCCAGTCCCAGTTCTCGTGCAAGCGCGAGTGCATCCGACGCCCAGCGCGTGGCGTCCTCGTCGCGATTCCGGTCGGCCAGCGCTGCGGCGTGCGTGCTCAGCAACCTCGCCCGCTGAGAGGTCGGCTCGGCGGGAACCAGTTCAAGCGCCTCGGTCGTCGCAGCGAGTGCATCGACAGTGGAGTCGGTGAGCAGAACAGCCGTCGCCAACGCGTGCAACAGCCTGCCGCGCTCGGGCGGCGTGATGCCTGGAGGGGGTCGGTCGAGGCGCTCCTGCACAAGGGCGATGGCCTTGTGCACCTGACCGGCGGCGGTCGCAGCAGCGCTGGCCTTGACGGTGAGCTCGACGACGTCGACCGGGTCACCGGCTCGATCGAGAGTGACCTCGTCGGCCGAGAGCTCGAGCGCCATGCGGTAGTGCGCCAGCGCCTCGTCGGGTCCCCCGACCGAGGCAGCCTCGTCGCCAGCAAGCACACTCGCCCGCAGTGCAGTTGCCGGATCGTGAGCGAGGCGAGCATGCCGGGCCAACTCCGCCGCAGTGCCGGCCGCCACGCGCGTGGCGAGGGCGCGTACGAAGTCGGCGTGCAGGCGTACACGCTCGCCTGGGAGCAGATCGTCGTAGGCCGCTTCACCGAGCATCGCGTGCCGGAAGGCATAGCTGTCGGGACCTGCTGGGACTAGCACGTGGCGTTCGACGGCATCGCGAAGACCTTGTTCGAGGGCGGCACCATCCATCCCGGCGACCTCGGCCAGCACCTCGTGCGAGGTACCCCGCCCGGCGGCCGACGCGACGCGGACGACCTGGCGAGCACCCTCGTCGAGTTGGTCGAGACGGACCAGCAGCAACCCAGCGAGGTCGCGAGGGAGCGCGCCGCCGCCGGACGCGGCAGCTGCGACGAGCTCCTCGACGAAGAACGCGTTGCCCTCGGCTCGCTCGACCACGGTGTGCATGTCGCTCTCTCGCAGACGCTCGGGGTGCAGCGTGCGCACGAGGAGACGCACGTCGGAATCGCTGAGTGGCGAGAGCTCCACCCGATCGATACCGGACACGCGCGCCCATTGAGCGGCGGTTGCGCGCAGCGGGTGCCGGCGATGCAGATCGTCACTGCGGTACGACACGATGAGTGAGACCGGTGCCGCGAACCCATGCGTGAAGAGGAAGCTCAGCAAGTCGCGGGTCGACTGATCGGCCCAGTGGACGTCCTCCACGACGACCATGAGCGGCGCCTCGCCACCGAGGTGTTCAAGGGTCGCGTGCACGGCTTCGAACAGCTCACCGCGATCGACGCGCTGAGCCGGGTCACCACCGGTGTCGGTGGGCGGGCGGCGACCCGGGACGACCCGACGCAGCGGGGGGTGCTTGTCGAACATCGCCTGCACGAGCGCCGGCGACTCGGCATCGAGGCGGCCGAAGAGCTCGCTGAACGGCAGGTAGGGCAATGCGCTGTCACCGAAGTCGAGACAGTGACCCACTAGGACCCGCCAACCGGCAGCTTCGGCACGCGCACGCACCGCGGCGAGGAGGCGGGTCTTGCCGATGCCGGCATCCCCGGACAGCAGGACGGCAGAGGCGAGCGGCGATGTCTCGTCGAGCCCCGTCAGCGCGGCGAGGCGCTCGAATTCGTCGGTGCGCCCGATGAGCGGCTTCGAGACGGGCAGGTCCAGGGGCACGTCGCCAATCATGGCGGACCCCGCCGAGTCGTCCAACGGTGGTTAGTGGCCGACCGCGAGGCGGTGGAACGCGCGACGGCTGATGCGGAGAGTCGGGCGCCAGCTGTGGCGGGGAGCGCTGGTGCGTGTCCGGCGGGCGGCGACGATCTGCTCTCGGCGGTAGGCGAGCTCAGCATTGAGGAAGGGTTCGGGTGGGAAGTACATCGTGGCTCCTTGGTGGTTCAGCCGATGTGTTCCATCCTGAGCGTCTAAGGACCCTCGCCACATCGGACGAACGCTCTATCCGCGCACCCGAGTCGCCTTAGATCCAAGGGTGTGTTCCCCGGCCTCGGCCGTCGCCCACTGTCGGTCGCTCTAGCCATTCGGGTCAAGGTCCTTGGTTTGGAGGTGGGTCAGTGCTGCGAGCACGCGGCGGTGATGGGCAGGCTCGGGGAGAAGGCCGAGCTTGCTGAAGATGGCGGCCACATGGGATTCGACCGTCTTGGCGTTGATGAACAGGTGCTGGGCGATGGCCTGATTCGATCGGCCTTCGGCGAGGAGAGCGAGCACCTCCCGTTCTCTGGGAGACAGCAGATCGCCTGTGCTCCGGCGCGAGCGGCGTCCGAGCAGCCGGCTGACCATTTCCGGGTCAACTGCGGAGCCACCACCGGCCACCCGCCGTAGGGCGTCGGCGAACTCGCTGATGTCGGCCACCCGTTCTTTGAGCATGTAGCCGACGCCGCCCGCGTCCCCAGAGAGGAGCTGGACGGCGTAGCGGGTCTCGAGGTGTTGAGAGAGCACCATCACGCCGACGTGGGGGTGGTCGCGTTTGATGTCGATGGCGGCGATCAGGCCTTCCACGGTGTGGGTCGGGGGCATGCGGATGTCGACGACAACGAGATCGGGGCGGAGTTCGGAGACGCAGTTGAGGAGTCGGTCGGCGTCGCCCAGCTCTGCCACCACCTCGAACCCGTTGTCCTCCAGAAGGCGGGCGAGGCCCTGACGCACCAGGGCGGCGTCGTCCGCCAGGATCACTCGCATGGGATGTGCGCCACGAGGCGCGTCCCTTGACCAGGACAGCTCTCGAGGACCAGTTCTCCGCCAAGCGCTTCCACCCGGTCGGTGAGGCCCTCCAATCCGGATCCGGGATGTATCGCGGCGCCTCCGACGCCGTCGTCGGCCACTTCGATGTCGAGTCGATGGCCGACTCGGCAGGTCCGGACGACCGCGTGCGATGCCTGGGCGTGCTTGGCTGCATTGGTCAGCGCCTCGGACACCACG
>JACDGA010000339.1 GCA_013815505.1 Acidimicrobiia bacterium | reverse complement strand
GGGCTGCGCCCCCGGACCCCATCGCTGTTCGGCTCCCTGGCGGTCGCTCGCCCAGCATGACCTCGCTTTGCTCGCTCATTCGCCCTCGGGCGCACGACCGTGTGTGGCCGCCGGCACGTCACGTCCGAGTGAGAAGTGCGTGTGGGTGCCGAACCACGGGCCGGTCGCGTCGGCTCTGGCGAGCACGACGGTCGCCCGCCCGGGACGGGTGAAACGGCTGCCGTCCGCTGCGAACCCCGTCGAATCCCAACCGACGACTGCGACCGCCTGGGTGTGGTCGTCGGAGGCGAGCACGACGAGGTCGTCGACGAGAAAGCGGAAGCCCTCGATCGCGGGCCAGACCTTGCTCCATTGCTGCTCGAACAGCGCATCGATGCCGTGCACGACGTCGGCGTGGGTGCCGAAGGAGACGACGTCGGGAGCGATCCGCTTCCTCGCCGCCTCGAGGGCGACGTCAGCGACCTCGCCTCCCCACGCCGCGATCCAATCCCTTACCGTGACGTGCGTCGGATCGAGGGGAGAAAGTGGTTGCATCACCGGCAGGAAAGTATACAGTATACGGATAGGACGCGAGTGCCGCGGGAGGCGCTCACTGTGAAAGGTGACGACATGGACGAGCTGCTCTCCAAGGACGAGTTCCGTACCGCACTCGAGGACGCCATCAAGGGCCGTGAGGCGAAGAACGCCTCCTTCAGCATGGCCTGGGCGAACGGCGAGCTCAAGCGCGAGCACTTCGCCAGGTGGGCGGAGAACCACTACCACTACGTCGGGCCCTTCGCCGACTACCTCGCCTACATCTACGCCCACACGCCCGACCACGCCACCGACGCCAAGGACTTCCTCTTGCAGAACATGTACGAGGAGGAGCTGTCCGACGTGCGCCACACCGATCTGCTGATCCGCTTCGCGGAAGCGTGTGGCACGACCCGCGAACGCGTGATGGACGAGCGCAACATGAACGCCGTGACCCGCGGCCTCCAGGGCTGGTGCTATGCCGTCGCGATGCGCGAGCACTTCGCCGTCGCCACCGCAGCGTTGGTGGTCGGCCTCGAGTCACAGGTGCCGTCGATCTACCGCAAGCAGTACCCGCCGCTGATCGAGGCGTACGGCTTCGGGGAGGACGACGTGGAGTTCTTCGACCTCCACATCACCTCCGACGAGGTCCACGGCGAGCGCGGCTACCAGATCGTGCTCGACTACGCCGACACGCCCGAGCTGCAACAGCGTTCGCTCGATCTCGTGCGGGCTGGCGCCGAGATGCGGTTCGCGTACACGAAGTCGCTCTACGACACGTACGTCGCGCCCGACCTCGAGCGCGTCTGACCCCTCCCCGGATCGACCGCGCAGCCATGCCGACGATCCGATACGTGACCAGTGGGTGCGCCGTCGACTTCGCCGACGGCGACGACGTGAACATGCTCCGCGTCGCGATCCGCAACGAGTGCCATGTGCCCTACCGCTGTGCCAGCGGGAACTGTGGCACCGACCGTGTGCACGTCGAGGACGGCCATGAGAACCTCAGCGCGCCGCGCAGGCGCGAGCGCGAGCGCCTCGGCGACCTGCTCGACGACGGTTGGCGACTCGCCTGCCAGACGTACGTCTCGGGCGACTGCTCGGTGACGTGGGATCCGGACCAGACGGCGCTGGACGAGCGCGCCACGGACAGGTCGCTGCCCGACGCCGTCAACGAACGCCTGGCGCGCCGGTGGCTGTCCGCAGAGGACACGGACTGATGGTGGACGGCACCGTCGCCAGCGACACGAGTGGTCACGAGCGCTGGCTCGATGTCGGTGACGTCGTCGCGGTCACGAAGCGGCGCAAGTTCGTCGTCGCCGACGGCGAGGCGACGATCGTGATCGTCGCCCACGACGGCGGCGTCTTTGCGATGGACAACATCTGCATCCACCGCCAGCGGGAACTGGTCAAGGGCGTCGTGCTGCGCGACCGGCTCGTCTGTCCCGGTCATCAGTGGGCGTTCGAGCTCGGAACCGGCTGGGAAGCGGTCAAGGAGGAGTGCCAGCCGACCTACGCCGTGCGTGTGACCGACACCGGTCGGGTCGAGGTCGACCTCGCCAGCAGGACGACGTCGAGATCAGTCGCCGCGGTGGCCGAGCGCGACGAGACCTGACGCGCCATCAGTCCGTTGACATCAAGTGCGCTTGAAGGTGGAGAGTGGATGGCGTGAGAGCGATCAGGCAGTACCAGTTCGGGGGACCGGAGGTCCTCGTGCTCGACGACGTTCCCGATCCTGACCCGGCTGCCGGACAGGTGCGCGTCGCCGTCGAGGCCGCCGGCGTGCACTTCATCGACACCTCGATCCGTGCCGGCGCCCGGATGGGTCCGTACCCGCTCCCTGGCCTGCCGATGACGCCTGGCCGCGAGATCGCCGGCACCGTCGACGCCGCCGGTGCCGGCGTCGATGAAACGTGGCTCGGCAGACGTGTCGTCGGACATCTCGGTCAAGCGAGTGGCGGGTACGCAGAACGTGCGATCATCCCGGTCGAGTCCCTCCACGAGCTCCTCGACGGCGTCGATGTCGACGCCGCGATCGCGAGCATCGGCACCGGTCGCACGGCGATCATCGCGCTCGACGTCGCCGAGATCGGTCCGGACGATGTCGTGCTGGTCACCGCTGCCGCTGGTGGGATCGGGTCGCTGCTGGTCCAAGCTGCGGGACCGCATCTGGGTGCCACCGTGGTCGGCCTCGCAGGAGGGCCGGAGAAGGTCGCGCTGGTCAGGTCGCTCGGCGTCGACGCGGTCGACTACCTCGTCGACGAGTGGGCGACCACCGTCGCCGACCTGCTCGGTTCGCGATCACCGACGGTGTTGGTCGACGGCGTCGGCGGTCCGATCGGCACGGCTGCGGCGTCGCTCGTCGCCAACGGTGGCAGGGTCGTACGCATCGGCTACAGCTCGGGATCGCTCGGCGCCGATTCCGACATGCTCGCCGCAGCGGGCGTGGAGGAGCGCTGGGTCGTCGGACCGAAGGCCGCCCCGCTGACGGTCCCGGTGCGCGAGTTCG
>JACDGA010000338.1 GCA_013815505.1 Acidimicrobiia bacterium | reverse complement strand
CGCTCGTTGCCACCACGGTTCGCAACATCGCCAACGGCTGGCTCCCGATCGGCGACAACGCCTACTTCACCGTTCGCTCGCGCGACGTGTTCACCGAGCACAATCCGCTGCTCGGTGCCTGGTCGTCAGGATCGGCGGCCGTCGGCACGTTTGTCAACAATCTCGGTCCGCTCCAGTTCCAACTCCTCGCTCCGTTCACGAAGATCGGTCCCGCCGCTGGCACGATCGTCGGCGTCATGTTCACGAACATGGCGGCGATCGCCGGTATCGCCTACATCAGCCGGCGACTCGCCGGCCTCACCGGACTCGCCATCACGATGGCAGCGACGGCGAGCGTGACCTGGACGATGGGCTCGCAGATGCTCATCGAGTCACGACAGCACTCGGCGATGATGTTGCCATTCCTCTGCTACCTCGTCGGCGTCTGGGCACTGACCAGTGGTGCATCCTGGGCACTCTGGATCACGGTCCTCGCCGGGAGCCTCACGATTCAGACACACCTCAGCTACGCGGTCCTCGTCCCAGCACTTGCCGCCCCCGCAGTTGTCGGCGTCGTCGTCGCCGGCCGGCGACAGGGCTGGCGACCGGATCTACTTCGACACGTGATCGTCGCCGCTGTGGTCGCGCTCCTGTGCTGGATCCATCCGCTCTGGGACCAGTTCTTCGGCAACCACAACATGACCAAGGTTCTCGGCACCGGCGGTGACGGCGAGGCACCAGGTCTCGTCGACGGCGGGCGGCTCATCGCCCGTGTTCTCTCCCTACCTCCGTGGTGGGGCCGGAACAGCTACTCGGAGTACGACCCTCAGGTGTCGTTGCCCAGCACGACTGCGGCGTGGGCGTCGCTCCTCGTTCTCGTCGCACTCATCGCGGCTGCGGGCGCCGCAGGCCGACGAGCTAGGTCGCCCGTCGTCGTCGCTGGAACGATCACGGCTCTCGTCGCCGTTGTCGGCGCACTCGCCACTGCGGCGATGCTGCCGAGCGGTGGTTTCGGCCTCGCCGTCGGTAACTATCGATGGCTGTGGCCACTCGGAGCGTTTTGCCTGATCGCGCTCCTGTTCGCTGCGGTGACGACTGCGTCAGCGCGTACCCGAACGCGCCGGCCGTACCACATCGCGACCGTCGCTGCGACAGCGATCGCGATCCTCTTCGGCGCGCTCAATGTCCCGTACTCGTACCAGGCGGCGACCGAGCGCGCGTACTGGCCCTGGATCGACGTCACGAGACGCCTCACATCGCAGTTGGAAGACGCCGGCATCGAAGGTCCAGTGCTGATCGACCGCACGAATGGCTTCTTCGGCGAGCCGTACACGTTCGCCACGCTCGTTGAGCTGCAAAGCCTGGGCATCGAGTTCGACTTCACGACGCGCAACGAGATTTATCGTTGGGGCGACGGGCGTCGAGCCGAAGACGACGCCGTGTTGATGACCTTTGCGTACCGTGACGATGCCCGTCGAGTACCGACTGGTACGACGCGGGTCGCCTTTGCGGACGGCCTGCAGACAGGAGAAGCCCGCGAGCTGCAGCGCATCGAGCCGAGGATCATCCCGTTGCTGCGGAGCGACACACTCGAGGTGGATCTCTCCGCTGCCAAGGCGGAAACCGGCAAGGACTTCGACGTGTTCCAAGACATCCGCAACGGGGTCGACGTGGACCCGGCATCGCTCATCTTCGACATCCAGAATCTTCGCGCCGGCGGCTGGGTTCGCGCCTCCACGGCGGATCTCGAACTCCTCGACCGATGGCAGGCACTGCGCGAGGCGAGGCTCAACGCGGTTGCGATCTACGTCACTCCGCTCGACCGCGGAACATGATGCCGTACGGACGCGGTCTCCGGGCTCGGGTGACGTCGGACGTTCTCTGGCGACTCGGTGCCCTCACGATGTGCATCGTGCCCATCGTCGTGGCCTGCACCCGAGCGCTGATCAGGGGCTGGGGCCCGCTCGGCGACAACGGCATCCTCGTTGTGCGTGCCCACGACGTCTTCACCCGGCACAACCCTTTGCTCGGTTCGTGGACGTCGGCATCGGTCGTGACCGGGCAGCCCGTCAACAACCCTGGACCGCTCTACTTCGATCTCATCGCGCTCCCCGTGAAGGTGCTCGGGCACTCCGTTGGCCTCGCAACGGGCGTCGCGCTCGTCAACATCGGCGCTGCCGTCATCGCGGTCATCGCCGCCGAGCGGATCGCGGGACGCACGACGATGCTCGCAATGGCAGCAAGCGTCGCCACGTTGGAGTGGTCGATGGGCAGCGAACTGCTCTTCGACATCTGGCAGCCACACGCCTTGCTGCTCCCAGCGCTCGCGTTCTTCGCCAGCGCATGGGGAGTCGCCTGCGGGAGGATCTGGTTCCTGCCGTTGGCGTTGGGTCTCGCAAGTCTGCTCGTCCAAACACACCTGAGCTACGTCTACCTCGTGCCGTTCACGCTCCTCGGAACACTTGCGATCGCCACGCTCTGGCGGAACGATCGCGATCCGTCAGGGTCACCCGGGTGGCGACGCCCGCTCGTGTGGTCGGGCGTCGTGGTGGGGCTCGTCTGGTCCCAACCGATTGTCCAGCAGTTCACCGGCACCGAGGGCGGCAACCTCACCGGACTGATCGAGGCGTCGAGCCAGGACTCAGAACGGGTCGGAGCGCGCCTCGGGGCCCGACTGATGGCAGAGGTGTTGGCGGCGCCACCCTTCATCGCTCGGCCGTCGTTCAACGACACGATCCCCATCCTTCCCGGCAGGCTCGTCCGCGACACGGTGCCACTCCTCGGCATCGGGATTGCGCTCGCTTCGCTCGCCGTGCTCGTCGCCGTCCTGGCCGGCGTCGTGATCTGGCGGCGACGGCAACGCTGCGCCGAACACGCCGCACTCGGGGCACTTGCCCTCGTCCTCCTCGCCGGCTGCGCGCTGTCGCTCACGCTGATGCCGGTCGGGATCGGGGGTCTTGTCAGCCACCAGTTGCGGTGGCTCTGGCCCGTCGGCGCGGTCGTCCTCGTCGTCGTGCTCACGAGCGTGGCGGACGCCCTGAAG
>JACDGA010000071.1 GCA_013815505.1 Acidimicrobiia bacterium | reverse complement strand
GGACACGATCTGCGATCGCCTCCGCCCGTACTTCACCTAGCGCGGGCTGATCGCCAGCTCGGTGACGTGGGCGTCGTCGCCGGCAGTGACGGCAAACGCCACGGCGGCGGCGACCGACTCGGGACGCAGGTAGTCGTCCTCGTCGTACGACTCGCCTTCGGCGGCGCGGACGCCACGCTGCATCGCCGTCGCCGTTCGCCCAGGGAAGACCGTCGTCACGCGCAGCGCCGGTTCCTCCGCCCGCAGCGAGTCGGCGAACGCCCGCAGCGCGAACTTGCTGGCCGCGTACGAGCCCCAGTTCGGCCTCGCCGTCCGGCCAGCACCCGAGTTGACACACACGACATGACCACCCGCGGCGCGCAGCGCAGGGAGCAGGACGCGAGTCAACGCCGCAACCGCCACGACGTTGACGTCAAACGTCTCGCGCCACGTCGCTGTCGTCAGGTCGGCAACGGTGCCGAGCTCGGCAACGCCGGCACTGTGGACGAGCAGATCGAGGCGCTCGATCCCGTCGACCGCCGCAGCGACGTCGGCTTCCTCCGTCAGCTCGACGGCCACCGTGCGTGCGCCGTCGATCGCGGCGGCCACCTCGGCCAGTGCCGATTCGTCGCGGCCGAAGAGGACCAGGTCGTGGCTCGCCGCCAATCGCTCGGCGATTGCCCTGCCGATGCCCCGCGTCGCTCCCGTCACCACCGCGAGCGGACGTCGCTCTGGCGAGCGACGAGCTCGGCGCGCCGCCGGCGACAGGCGCAGGCCCGCGGCACGCAATCGGCGCACCAGCTCTCGGCTCTCGACCACGGTCGCGCCGCCGTCGATCATCTGGACCCGGTGCTCGTCAGGGATGTCGTAGTGGTCACCCTGGAACCCTCGACGCGGGATGCCGTTTGCCTGCGCGAACTCGTGCAGCTCCTCGTAGGACGAATCACTGACGAGATGGCACCACCTGCGTCCCCTGTGCCACCAACGCGGCTCGTCGATCAGCACCGTCACGATGACATTGTGACACCGCGCCGATCGCCTACCTTCGGCGCGTGATGGGTGCACTCTGGGAACCGCTGCCGTGACCGACACGCCCGGGACGCAGCCCGAGGTGTGGGTCGTGCGCCACGGCGAGACCGATTGGAGCCGAGCGGGTCGGCACACCAGTCGCACCGACCTGCCGTTGACCAGCGACGGTGAGACTGCAGCAAGGGGGTTGCGCTCGCCGCTCGAGCACGTCGAGTTCGCCACCGTGCTGACGAGCCCGCTGCGACGCGCCCGTGACACCGCACACCTCGCCGGCTTCGGCACGGCGACACTCGAACCGACCATGATCGAGTGGTCGTACGGCGAGTACGAGGGGCTGACGACACCGGAGATCCGCGAGCACGTGCCTGGCTGGACGGTGTGGACCCACGACACACCCGGTGGCGAGTCGGCGGGTGACGTGGGCCGCCGCGTCGACGGAATGATCGAGCGGGTGATTGCCGGTGGAGACGAACGCACGCTCGTGTTCACCCACGCCCACGTCGGGCGCGTGCTCGCCGCACGCTGGATCGGCCTCGCACCGAACGAGGGGCGGCGCTTCAGGCTCGACACGGCGACCGTGTCGGTGCTCTCGTGGGACCGCGAGGCCCGCGCCATCGGCAGCTGGAATCGCTGACGCCTGACCGATACGCGGCGCCCGTCGCCAGTTCACACAGCGTTCACATTCGGGCAACAACCGGGCAACGACTCGTCGGGAGACTCAGCGCGCACACCTACGTCCGACGCATCGAAAGTCGAGGTCTCGTGGCCTACAAAGCCGAATACATCTGGATCGACGGAACAGAGCCGACATCCAAGCTGCGCTCGAAGACGAAGATCCTCGACGACGGTGCCGAGCCCCCCATCTGGGGCTTCGACGGTTCGTCGACGAACCAGGCGACAGGCGACAAGAGCGACTGCGTGCTGAAGCCGGTGTTCATCTGCCCCGACCCGGTCCGTGGCGACCAGAACAAGCTCGTGCTCTGCGAGGTGCTCACGGTCGACGGCAAGCCACACGTCACGAACACTCGCGCCGCCTGTGCACGGGTGGCGAAGAAGTACGCCGAGCACGAATCCATCTTCGGCATCGAGCAGGAGTACACGTACTACAAGGACGGCCGGCCCTACGGCTTCCCTGCCGGCGGCTTCCCCGCCCCACAGGGTGGCTACTACTGCGGCGTCGGGTCCGACGAGATCTTCGGGCGTGACATCGTCGATCACCACCTCGACAACTGCCTCGCCGCCGGCCTGTCGATCAGCGGCGTCAACGCCGAGGTGATGATCGGCCAGTGGGAGTACCAGGTCGGCCCGCTGCCGACGCTCGAGGTCGCCGACCAGCTGTGGGTCAGTCGCTGGCTGCTCTATCGCACGGCCGAGGACTACGACGTGTCGGCCACGCTCGACCCGAAGCCGATCAAGGGCGACTGGAACGGCGCCGGCGCCCACACGAACTTCTCCACCATCGAGATGCGTCTCGACGGCGGCTACCCGTACATCGAGAACGCCTGCAAGGCGCTCGGTCGCAACGTCGAAGCGCACGTCAAGCACTACGGGCACGGCATCGAGGACCGCCTGACAGGCCACCACGAGACGGCACCGTGGAACAAGTTCTCCTACGGCGTGTCCGACCGCGGTGCGTCGATCCGCATCCCGTGGCAGGTCCACCAGGACGGAAAGGGCTACCTCGAGGACCGTCGCCCCAACGCCAACATGGATCCCTACGTCGTCACGCGACTGATGGTCGAGACCATCTGCACTGACATCGAGAGCGGGACGAAGCCGGCGGGAAAGAAGTCGACTGGCCGCAAGCGGGCAGCCGCAACACGCTGATCGCCCAGCACGCGCCGGGGGGCGGCAAGGCCCCACAGGCCCGGCAACGGCGCCACGCCCCCGCGGCGCGGTTGCCGGGATCGTGCGCACCACACCACACTGAGAGGGTGAGCAACATGCTCGACGCCGCACGTCAGCGCGAATACGTCTTGCGCGGCGTGGAGGAGCGCGGTGTCCGGCTGATCCGGCTGTGGTTCACCGACGTGCTCGGCAGCCTGAAGAGCTTCGCCATCAGCCCCGCCGAACTGGAGAACGCGCTCGAAGACGGGATGACGTTCGACGGCTCGACGATCGACGGGTTCTCCAGGGTGCAGGAGGCCGACGTGCTGGCCGTCCCCGACCCGGACACGTTCGAGATCCTGCCGTGGAGCGAGCACGACGCCCCCGAGGCGCGCGTGTTCTGCGACATCTTCGACCTCGAAGGAACGCCCTTCGACGGCGACCCGCGTCAGGTGCTGCGCCGCCAGATCGAAGCCGCTCACGCCGACGGCTACACGTTCTACGTCGCACCCGACATCGAGTTCTTCTACTTCGACACGCCAGTGCCGGGTGAGCCTCCCAAGCCGCTCGACCACGCCGGTTTCTTCGACCTCACCACGACCGACGCGACGGGGAACCTGCGCAAGCGCACGATCCGCACGCTCGAGGCACTCGGCATCCCGGTCGAGTACTCGTTCCACGAGGACGCCCCCAGCCAGCAGGAGATCGACCTCCGCCACACGGACGCCCTCACCATGGCCGACAGCGTGATGACGTTCCGTCTCGCCGTGAAGGAGGTCGCTGCGCAGTCAGGTGTGCACGCCACGTTCATGCCGAAGCCGCTCGAGCGGGTCCAGGGGTCTGGCATGCACACGCACATGTCGCTGTTCCGCGGCGACACCAACGCCTTCTACGACGCCGACGACGGCTACCACCTGTCGTCGACGGCCAAGTCGTTCATGGCGGGTCTGTTGCGTCACGCCGCCGAGATCACCGCCGTCACGAACCAGACGGTCAACAGCTACAAGCGCCTCGTGCCGGGGTTCGAGGCGCCCGTGCACATCTCGTGGGCACGCAACAACCGCAGCGGGCTGATCCGCGTGCCGATCGCGAAGCGTGGAAACCCGATGGCGACGAGGCTCGAGTTCCGCTCCCCCGACCCCGCCTGCAACCCGTATCTCGCCTTCAGCCTGATGCTCGCCGCAGGACGACGCGGCATCGCCGAGGGCTACGAACTGCCCGCAGAGGCGGACAGCAACATGTTCGAGATCGGCGAGGACGTGCTCGCCAAGCTCGGCATCGCGCAGCTGCCGCAGTCCCTCAACGATGCGCTGACGTCGATGGAGGGCTCGTCGCTCGTTGCCGACGTCCTCGGCGACCACATCTTCGAGTGGTTCCTGCGCAACAAGCGCCAGGAATGGCGCGAGTACAAGACCCACGTGTCGGCGTTCGAGCGCGATCGCTACCTCGGGACCCTGTGACGGTGAGCGAGCCCCGCGAGCGTCCCGATGCCGGCGGCCGACGCTGGATCGCGGTGTTCGGTGATCCCGTCGCCCCGGACCTGGCACGCACGCTCGACCTCGGTGGCTACACATGGAAGTCCGTCGTCAACGAGCACGAGCTCGCCGAGATGGACCACAGCGAGGCATGGAGCGGCGCCGTCGTCGACTGCACGAACGACCCAGAGCGGGCGTGGGTGTTCGCCCGCGCCATCGCTCGTGACCAATCGAGCCCGCTGCCCGTGCTCGTGCTGCTGAGTGGAGGCCAGCTGGCCGACCTGTCGCTGCGCGACGAGCTCTTCGACGATTTTTGCATCACACCGTTCCACCCCGCCGAGCTGGAGGCACGCCTCGCACACCTCGTGTGGCAGGTCGGTGGCGGCACCCAGCCCGAGACGATCCAGTACGACGACCTGACGCTCAACGTCGAGACCTACCAGGCCACGATCGCCGGACGTCCGCTCGATCTCACGTACATGGAGTACGAGCTGCTGAAGTTCCTTGCCCAGAACCCCGGCAAGGTGTTCACGCGCGAGATGCTGCTGTCTCGGGTGTGGGGTTACGAGTACTACGGCGGCGCCCGCACCGTCGACGTCCACATCCGGCGCCTGCGCGCCAAGTTCGGCGAGGAGCGCGCCGGACTGATCCACACCGTGCGCTCGGTCGGCTACCGCTTCGGTCAGAGCCGCTGGGGCCGCTGACACCGAGCCCATAGGTGCCGCAGCGACCGCGGCGGTCGCCACCCGGGCCGGCAGCACTGCGCCGTACGCGATCGCGCCAACCGTGATTGCGAAGCCGGTGAGCTGCGTCGGTGACAGCGACTCCCCGAGCGCGATCCAGCCGAGCGCAGCGCCGGTGATCGGTGCGGCGAGGCCGAGCAGCGGAGGTGCCGCCGAGGGAAGGCGCCGGATGCCGTTGAACCAGACGACGTACGCGACGGCGGTGCCGACGAGGCTGAGGTAGGCGCCGCCGGCAACGGCGCTGACCGACATCGACGGTGGTGCGCCTTCGACGAGCGTCGCCAGCGGCGCGAGGAGCACGCCACCGATCGTCAGCTGCCAACCGGTCGCAGCGATGCGGTTCGGTGGTGTCGGGAACCGCTTCGTGAGCACGACGCCGATCGCGAATGACACGTTGGCGCCGAACGCGGCCAGCACGCCGATCGGATCGATGTCGGCACCCGGGCGGATCACGACGAGGCTGACGCCGACGACGGCGACGACCCCGACGGCAAGATCGATCGTCCGCGGCCGGCGACCCGAGCTCATCCATGTGAGACCGGCGACGAGCAGCGGCTGGATGCCGCCCATCGCCGCGGCGACACCACCCGGCAACCGGTAGACGGCGACGAAGAGGAGTGGGAAGAAGACCGCGAAGTTGCTGAGTGCAAGGACGCTCGTTCGCCACCAGTCGCTGCCGGTCGGGCGCCAACGAGAGGTCATCAGGCCGACGGCGAGCAACACGAGACCCGCCGGCACCACGCGCAGTGCGGCCACGAACAGCGGTCGGTCGCTCGGGAGCAACGACGTGATCGTGAGGTACGTCGTCCCCCACGAGATCGGCGCGAGGACCGTCGCCGCAGCCGTTGCAACGGGTCCCAACCTGCCCGCAGTCACCTTCATACTCAGTATCTTAACATCAAGATTCTTTACGTCAATGGAGATTGCCTACGATGCACGCATGCTCACTGAACGTGACGCCGTCGACCTGATCACGAACCAGTGGGCGACCGTTCGACCCGATCTTGACGTCACCCCGATCGAGATCGTCGGGCGCGTGTCGAGGCTGTCGCGCCTCATCGATCGCCGGCTTGCTGCGAACTTCGCCGAGTTCGGTATCGACGACTGGATGTACGACGTGCTCGCCACGCTGTACCGCACTGGCGAACCGTACGAGCTCAGCGCTGGCGACCTCGTGGGTCAGACGATGGTCACGACCGGTGCCATCACCAATCGTGTCGACCGCCTCGCTGAGCGTGGGCTTGTGGAGCGGGCGAGCGCTTCCGATCGGCGCAAGGTGATCGTGCGTCTCACGCCGGCTGGTCGGGAGATGGTCGAACAGGTCGTCGGCACCCACCTCGCAACGGAGCAGGCGATCCTCGCCCCGCTGAGCGCCCGCCAGCGCAACGAGCTGGTGCGAGCGCTGCGCGCCGTACTCGTCGGCCTCGGCGACGGTCAGCAGCGGTCGCCGACGTAGCCCAGCCGATCGACGATCGGCGAGCGAGCGGAGCACAATGGTTCCGTGCACGACACGGCCGCCACGGCGCACGGCCACAGCAATGGCGTGAGGCCGTGATGTGGACCATCGGGCGATTCTTCGGTGGGCTGTGCTTCGTTGGTGGCTACTTCGGGCCGATGTATGCGGCCGGACGGCTCGAGGCGGCCAACGTGCTGCAATACGCCGACGCTCGCGAACATGCGCTGGCATGCGGTCGCGAGGACTACGCCGAGCAGCTCGTTGCGATGATCGAGGACCTCCGTCCGGGACTGTGATCTGACGCCTGCCACGACGAGATGCGGCGTCGGCAGTGCGGTTGGGTCTACCGCAGCTGGTCGACGGCGGCGACGACGAGCGAGGCGAACGCCGCGTTGCCCGCGTCGGTGAAGTGGATCCCGTCATCAATGAGGAGTCCATCGGTCGGCGCCTCTTCCGCCCAGTCGGCGACGATGGTGAAGGGGCGCTCACCGACGATGGCGGTCAGCGCACCGTTGAACGCCGACGCCTGGCCGGCGGCGTCACGTAGGTACGTGTTGACCCACACCACACCGGCGCCGTCGGCGGGCAGTGCTTTGAGCAGCTGGGCGATCAGTGCTGCGAACTCGGTCGCGGCGTACTTCGTCACGTCGTTCGTCCCAAGCGCGATCACCCACACGTCGGGAGCAAGGCCGTCATCGACGGCAGCCGTGAGCGCCGTGACGCCGCTCGCCGCGCCGCCGTCCTGATCGACGGCGATCCTCCTGCTGGCGACGCCGTCTGGGCGCGCCGCCGACCTCCGTCCTCTGACGGCACGCCGCCAGCACCGTTGCCACGCCACCCGCGACCGTCTGGGCGGGAACTCTCTCAACTGCTGGAAGAGATCCCGCCCAGATCGTGAAATGGGTCGAATCCCGCCCAGACGGTGGCGTGCAGGACCATAGGCTGAGTGGATGAGCGGCACCGACGACACGACCAACCCGCGCGTCGACATCTGGGTCGATCCACTGTGTCCGTGGGCGTGGCTGACGTCGCGCTGGATCCTCGAGGTGGCGAAGGCTCGTCCGATCGACATCGGCTGGCACGTGATGTCGCTCAGCGTGCTCAACGGCGATCGTGACGATCTGCCAGAGGAGTACAAGGAGCTGATGGCCAAGGGTTGGGGACCCGTGCGTGTGCTGACGGCGGCGCAGGAGCAGCACGGCGACGAGGTCGTCGAGCCGCTGTACAGCGCACTCGGCTGGCGCCACCACCAAGAGGAGAAAGACCTCGACCGGCCGACCATCATCGAGGCGCTCGCGGAGGTCGGGCTGCCCGAGGAGCTGGCCGATGCCGCCGACTCGACCGACCACGACGACGCACTGAAGGCATCGCACCACGCCGGCATGGATCCGGTGGGCGACGAGGTTGGCACTCCCGTGCTGCACGTCGACGGTACGGCGTTCTTCGGGCCCGTGATCTCTCAGGTCCCGACCGGCGAGGAGGCCGTCACGGCGTTCGACGGCGCCGTCGCGCTCGCCCGGCTGCCCTACTTCTACGAGCTGAAGCGCTCGCGCACCGAAGGCCCGATGTTCGACACGGTGCCCCCCCGCACCGCCAACTGACGC
>JACDGA010000337.1 GCA_013815505.1 Acidimicrobiia bacterium | reverse complement strand
GCCGCGCTGAAGGACCGCTCGCTGCGGATCATGCGGTTCACGGCCGGCGGATCGCTCGTCGACGTGCTCGAGCCCACTGCGCTCAACGGCAGCTACGGCCGCCTGCGTGCGGCGGAGATGGGCCCGAGCAACATCCTCTACCTCACGACCGACAACGGCGAGGGGGCGGACCGCGTGATCGCCGTCAGCGCCAGCTGACGGCGCCGATCAGCGCGGCGGCCGCTCGGCGCCGTGGCGGAACGTGATCGAGATCCGCGGCCCGACACCTGTCGTGCACTTCGGCACGGTGTGCTCCCAGTCGTGCTGACACGCGCCGCCCATCACGAACAGGTCGCCGTGACCGAGCTCGAACGCGAGCGACGCGCCGCCGCCGTGAGGCCGGAGCCGGAACGGGCGGCGGTCACCGACGCTGACGATGGCGACCACCGGCTGGCGCACGGTGCGGCGGTGCCGGTCGCGGTGCCAGGCAACGGAGTCGTGACGGTCGCGGTAGAGGTTGAGCCCGATCGAGTCGAACGCGGCGCCGTAGCGCTCGGTCAACACCGCGCGCATCGTCGCCAGCACCGGCAACGGCTCGGCCACGCCGCGATCATCACGCCACCAGCCGTGCAGCCGCGGCTCGTCGACCTCGCGGTCGTACATCGGCACCCGCCGGGTCCGCCAGGTGATTCGTTCGTGCAGCTCGTCGAACACCGTGTCGGCGCCTCGTAGCCACGACGGGCAAAGATCGACCCACGACGTGGCGTCGAGCGCTCGTCGCGTAACGCCCTCGAAGGCGTGGTCGATGCCGACCTCGTCGACGGCGAACAGCGATCGTTGACGGAACACACGTTCGATTCTGCCGCACTGTGCGCCCTGCGGTCAACGCCGCCGGCCGGATCACATGGTGGAGACGATGGGACTCGAACCCACGACCTTCTGGTTGCAAACCAGATGCTCTAGCCAACTGAGCTACGTCCCCGTGGACGGGAATCAACGATACCGCCGGGCGGCTGGTGGCGGAGCCTCAGTCGTCCTTCTGCGCGACGGCGTTCGGCGTGACGTTCATCTTCGGTTCGTACTCGGCGACCTCGATCGCGACGCCCTGGCGCGTCAGCGACGCGCGCAGCTCGCTGCGGCAGTGCTCGCACGGCCCGTAGTGCGGTTGCGAGGTGACGCGCGCGCACCGTGGGCACTCCATCTGGGGGTTCGGGTTCAGGTCCGGCGACACGTCTGGCGACCGTAGCCGCACGCACGGGCCGACGCCGGCTCACTACGATGCGCCCGTGTCGAGCCTGCCGCCTCCCGCACCCCGTGCACGAGCTCCAGCGCCGACGACGGCGACCGATGGCACGACCCGCGGCACGACCAGCGGCACGACCGGCGGAAAAGTCAAGCGCGAGGCGAACACCCGCCGCCGGGCCAACATGGTGATGGGTCTCCTCCTCGTGATCGCCCTCGCCGTCGCCGGGTTCGTGCTGTTCCGGTCGCTGCGCTCGTCGGATGACGAGGCGAACGGCTCGTTCAACCGCATCGTCACTGTCGACGACGACGCCGTCACGATCCTCGACGCCGTCGGCGAGGTCGTCGGCGAGGTCGACGTGCCCGACCAGCCGCGCTTCTTGGCGGTGGCGGACCGGTACCTGGCCCTCGGCGGCGATGCCGGCGTGTCGATCCTCGACGTCGACACCGCCGAGGTGACGGAGACCGGCGCAGAGTCAAACGATCGGGTGCGCTGGATCGAGGGCAATCGCCCCGTCCTCGCCACGTTCCCCTCGCAGGGCGGGGCGCTGCGCATCACACGAGCCGACGACGGCAAAGAGATCGATGTCGTGGACGAGCTCGCCGCGCTCGACGGCGACCTCGACCCGAGATCATTGATCGGTGACGCGCTCATCGCCAACGACGACGGCGACGTGTTCGCCGTGCGCGTGCCCGACGGTCGAGCCAGCACGACCGTGCTGTTCGGCTTCGACCGCGACACCCTGACGCTGCCGGGGAGCGTCGTTGCGCTCACGGAGGATCAGGCGGTCGTCTTCGAGCAGCGCGACGACGACCGCGGGCGACTGAGCTTCTACGACCTCGACGGCGAGGTGCGAGAGCAGTTCAGCGGCGTCAGCGCTCCTTCGGTGTCGCCCGTCGTCGACGGTGACGCGATCACGTTCGCCGATCGGTCGGGGCAGATCCTGCGCGCCTCGCCCGATCGCGACGATGTCGAAGAGCTGGACGCCGTCGACGCCGGGAGTGCAAAGATCGAGCGGCAGTACCGGATCGGCGACCAGCTTGTGTTCCAGACGGACGCACCGTCGCTCGTGGTCCATGACGCCGACGGAACCGAGGTCGGCACGATCGACGGCACGCTCGACCTCGGAGCCCTCACGGCATCGGGCGGCGCCATCTCGGCGCCGCGGGAGTGCCTGATCGTGGCAACCGACGCCGGCCTGACCCAGATCCGCGTTGACGGCCTCGAAGAGCTCACGGACTCACCACGACCCGGCGCGATCACCAGGGCAACCCCCAATCTCTGCGCCTTCGCCACGACCGAGGACGCGCTCGTGGTCGACGGCGAGGACGTGGACGTGCCGGATGGTCTCAACGTCGGGCTCATCGCGCCCGACGCCGGCGCCGTGGTGCTCGCGTCACGAGAGGGCACCGAGGTGCACTTCCTCGACGACCCCGACGCCACGCCGATCGAGCTCGGCCGGGTGCAGGCCGTCCTCGTCACCGTCTGAGGTCACGTGTGACGCGCCTGGCTAGTGCAGGTTGACGACCGTTCCGAGCCCTGGGAAGCGGAACAACCGCTCGTCGCCGACGACGCGTTCGACGGCCGCTGCGCCGTCGAGACCAAACAACGAGATCTCACGGGCGAGGGCCGCCGTCACGATCGGTGCCGAGAACGACGTGCCGCTCCAGCTCGCCCATCCCTCGAACACCTCGTCCTGCTCGTCGCCCTCCTCCTCGTCGCGGAACTCCTTGAAGAACGAGCTGACGACGTCACATCCGGGCGCGCAGGCGTCGACCCACGCGCCGTAGTTCGTGAACGGCGCCG
>JACDGA010000336.1 GCA_013815505.1 Acidimicrobiia bacterium | reverse complement strand
GTCGTGATCGCTGCCGTCGTGGCGATGATCAACCTCGGGTTCTGGCAACTCCGCCGCCTCGAAGAACGCCGTGACCTCAACGACATCGTCGCCGCCCGCTACGACGAAGCGCCCGTCGCGCTCGACCCCCTGCTCGACGCCGCAGAAGACGACCTCGCCACCATCGAGTGGCGTCCGGTCGTCGTGCGAGGCGAGTTCATTCGCGACGAGGAACTGCGAGTCGTGAACCGCTCGCAGAACGGCTCGGCGGGCGACAACATCGTCGTTCCCCTGCTGCTCGGCGACGGGCGCGTGCTGCTCGTCAACAGGGGTTTCGTCCCGCTGTCGGTGGACGAGGCAGAGCTGGCACCGACACCCTCCGGTGAGGTCACCGTCACGGGCCGCGTCCACCCGAGCCAGGAGCGCCGGCGCGGACAGAGCTCCGATCCCGCCGACGGCGACCTGCGCGTCGCACAACGCATCGACATCGATCGACTCGCACCGCAACTTCCCGCACCGCCGATCGACGTGTACATCGACCAGTTCTCCGTCACTCCCGCGCCAGCGAACTCGTCCGCACGGTTCCCCGAGCCCGTCGCCGCCCCCGAGCCCGGCGACGGTTCGCACCTCGGCTATGCCGTGCAGTGGTTCATCTTCTCCGCCTGCGCACCGATCGGTTGGGTGCTCGCCATGCGTCACTCCGCAGCGCAGCGACGCCTCGAGAACAACCGCGTGCCGTCGACTGCGTAGCATTCGGCGATGCGCCAGCTCAGCGGACTCGACGTGAGCTTCCTCAACATGGAGACCCACTCCACGTTCGGGCACGTGTCCTCGCTGAACCTCTACGACCCGGCGAACTCACCTGACGGCGCCGGCGCTGGCCTCGCCGCCACGAAAGAGCTGATCGTCAGCAAGCTCGACACGCTCGTGCCGTTCCGGCGACGGCTCGTCGAGGTGCCGTTCGGCCTCGACTTCCCGTACTGGATCGACGACGACGACTTCGACATCGACTTCCATGTCCGTCACCACGCCGTGCCACCACCGGGCAACCCGCAGCAGCTGAGCGAGGTCGTGAGCCGCATCCACGCCCGCGCGCTCGACCGGCGCCGGCCGCTGTGGGAGCTGTACGTCATCGAGGGCGTCGACGAGGGCCGCCTGATCGCCCAGGTCACGAAGGTCCACCACGCTGCGATCGACGGCGCCGCCGGGGCGCTGATCCTCGCCGCACTGCTCGACATCACCCCCGAGCCGCGCAGCGACCTCACCCCTGTGGAGTGGACCCCCGAGCGCCGGCCGACCGACACCGAGCTGCTGCAGCGCACGGTCGCCACGTTCGTGCGCCGACCCGAGCGACTCGTGCGCCACACGCTGCACACCGTGCGCGAGTTCGCTCGCTCGAGCGAGTCGAGCCGCAGCCTCGCTGCGCTCGCCGACATCGCCGTGCAACCGATCCCCGGCCCGGTGGGGAGCCTGCTGCGCAAGCGGCTGCGCGATCCGAATCGCAGGCAGGAGGACAACCCGCCTGCACTGCCGCTCACGAGTGCTCCGAGAACGCTGTTCAACGCCTCGATCACGCCACATCGTCGACTCTCGTACACCACGTTGCCGCTGGAGTCGGCGAAGGAGGTGCGCCGCGCGGTTGGGTGCACGTTCAACGACGTCGTGATGGCGCTGTGCAGCGGCACGCTGCGTCGCTACCTCCTCGAGCACGATGCGCTCCCGGAGGACAGCCTCGTGGCGATGGTGCCGGTCAGCATCCGCACCGGCGCCGAGGAAGACGTCTTCCAGAACCGGGTCTCGGCGATGTTCGCCGACCTGGCGACGAACGAGCCCGACCCACTCCGGCGACTCGCCCGCACGCGGGCGGCGATGGACGGCGCGAAGCAGAACTTCGCCGCCATCCCGGCAGAGGCGCTGATGGACTTCACGCAGTTTGCGCCCCCCGCCGTCGCGGCACGAGCGATGCGCATGTACAGCAGGCTGCGCATCGCCGACCGGGCGGCGATGCCGTTCAACCTCGTCATCTCCAACGTGCCGGGCCCCAACGTGCCGCTGTACATGGCGGGCGCAGAGCTGAAGCACTTCTACCCCATCTCGGCGCTCGTCGACGGCCAGGGCCTCAACATCACGGTGCAGAGCTACAACGGCAGCCTCGACTTCGGCTTCATCGCCGATCGCGAGCTCGTGCCCGACGTGTGGCGACTCACCGACCTGCTGCACGACAGCATGGACGAGCTGCTCGCGGCGATCTAGGCGGATTGCGCCGGTACGGCACTCACTCAGGCGCGGGTGCCGAGCCCGTTGGCGGCGAGGTACGTGATGAGTGCCGACGGGTTGCGCGTCTGCGCCAGCACCTCGCCCGGACCGACGAACTCGAACACGAATCCCTCGCCGGACTTCATCGACTGCACGAGGCCACCCTCCGCTGCTCGGCGCAGCGAGTACTGAACGCTCGCCTGGCAGGCGACGAAGTGGCCGCTATCGACGACGAGCTGCTGGCCGGCCTCGAGCGTGAAGCGGTCGATGGCACCGAACGCCGACACGACGAGCGGTCCCTCGCCCTTGGCGCCGACGAGAAACGCTCCCTCGCCACCGGCGAACATCCGCATGCCCTGGAACTGCGACTCGATGTCGACCGACGTGGCGGCGCCGAGGAACGAACCCTTCGAGAGCACCCAGTCCGCCCCAGGACGCATGTCCACGATGGAGAGGTCGCCCGGCAGGTTTGCGGCGAGGTCGATCCAGCCACCCTCTGGCCCGGCCGTCGCCGTCGTGATGAAGAACGACTCGCCGCCGAGCGCGGCACGCTTCAGCGACTTCAACATCCCACCCTCGGCCTTCGCCGCGAGGGTGACTCCCGACATCGCCGACATGGCGCCGGATTCTGCCCGCACCGGCTCACCAGCATCGAGCGTGAAGCGAGCGACCGAGAAGCTCGGTTGGTGGCGAACGTTGATCTGCATGGGTGATCCTCCTGGAAGGTGGTTCGGATGCGTGGTCAGGCCGGTGAGTCGAGGCGGAAACGGATGCGGCGGTTGCGGCGGCCCTTGTTCTCCACCTTCGTGAT
>JACDGA010000335.1 GCA_013815505.1 Acidimicrobiia bacterium | reverse complement strand
CCGTCGCGCTGATCGGTCTCGCCCGGTCAGCCGGCGACGACCCGGCACGAGCGCGCACGCTGCTGCGCGACGCGATCAAGGCGGCCAGCGGCGCCCGGTACGCGATCGGCCTCATCGCCGCCGCCGAGACACTCGCCGTCACCACGGGCGCGATCGCCGATCCGACGGTGCGCGCCGGGCTGCTCGATGCGATCGACGCCGACCGCGAGCGCACCGGGTACGTCCGCTTCCCGTGCGATGTCGAGCACTACCACCGCGCCCGACAGGCGGTCGGCCACCGAACGGAGGCGGCTGAGAACGGCCACCGTGCGATCGACGTCCTGGGGATCCACGACGCGATCGCTGCCGCCTTCAGCGGCGATCGCCGTGCGCCGCGACCTGTCGACGGCTGGCACAGCCTGACGCCCGCCGAGCTGCGCGTCACGCTGCTCGTGGCGGAGGGTCTTACCAATCCCGAGATCGGTCAGCAGCTCTTCTTGTCGAAGCGCACGGTGCAGTCACACCTCTCCAAGGTGTTCGCCAAGCTCGGTGTCACCGGGCGCGCCGAGCTGGCTGCGACCGTGGCACGCGAGACGGCCGAGCCCCGCTGACGGCGACGTCGCAACGGGACCCGGACACCAACCCGCCATCTGGCCGATGCGAGAGCTGCGGATCGACGTCAGAGTCCCCTCCAGTGAGCGACGCCGCCCCCGAGCTCCGCGATGGAATCTTCCGCCTGCCGGCCGACACCGGTGAGCGCGGCGCGCACGCCTACCTGATCGACGCCGACGAGCCGCTGCTGTTCGGGTTCGACCTTGGTCTGCCGCTGGACGCGCTGGTGGCCACCGTCGAGCTCGTCATGCCGTGCGAACGTCTTCGCTGGCTGTGCCCCGCGCGTGCGATGGACGCCGACGAAGCGCAGCGCTTGCTGACGGCGATGCCGTCAGTCGGACTGCTGTGCTGCGTCGACTCCCGACCGTCGGCGATCGCAGCCACCACCGCACGGGTGCGCGTCGTCGGGCCGGACGAGCACATCGAGCTCGGTGGTCGAACCGTCGTCCTGGAAGGAACGCGCAGGCTCGGCGACGCCGGGTCCGTTGCGCTGACCGAGCTCGTCACCGGGACGGTGCTGAGCCAGCACGGCGTGGTCGAACCCGTCGGCACGGCAGCGCAATATCCGCCAACTGGCGGATGCGCGTCGACGCCCCCGGCGTCAGAGTTCGCGTAATCAACGACGGGGAGTATGAGATGAGGCGACAACGAATGCTCGCTGTCGTCGCCATCGGCGCACTGGCCGTCAGTGCGTGCGGCGACGACGACGACACCGAGACCACAGAGGGCAGCGGTACGGGCACCGAGGCTCCTGACACCACCATGGCGCCGGGCAGCACCATGGCAACCGACACCACGATGGGCACGGGCACCACGATGGCGACGGACACGACCATGGCCACCGACACGACCATGGGGACGGGCACGACCATGGCCACCGACACGACGGCTGCAGGTTTCGGCTCGTTCTGCCAGGCCGAGATCGACGTCGAGAAGGCGGTCGGATCGCAAGATCCTGCGCAGATCGGCCCAGCATTCGAGACCTTGAAGCAGGAGGCGCCAGAGGGCGTCGCCGAGGCGGTTGGCACCGCGATCGCAGAGGCCGAGAAGTTCTTGGCGAGCGACGGAGAGCCGACGCCAGCGTTCAACGCCGCGTACGCCGAGGTCGTGCAGTTCGTGTCCGACAACTGCGGGTTCACCGTGCTCGACGTGCTGGCGAAGGAGTACTCGTTCGGTGGCATCGGCAACGAGATGGCGGCCGGCCCTGCGGTCGTCAACCTCGTCAACGAGGGCACCGAACTGCACGAGATCATCATGTTGAAGAAGAAGGACGGCGTCAGCCTGAGCTTCGAGGAGATCCTCCAGATGCCCGAGAAGAAGGCGATGCGCCAGGTCGAGACCGCGGGTGCTGCGTTCGCGGTGCCCGGTGAGACCGGGCACACCGTCGTCGATCTGACGGCGGGCGACTACCTCGCCATCTGCTTCATCCCGGTGGGCACGACCCCCGAGAAGATGTCGGAGATGGAAGGCCAAGAAGGTCCTCCCGAGGGCAAGCCGCACTTCCTGGAGGGCATGCAACTGGAGTTCACGGTCAGCTGAGTTCAAGGTGGCGGATGTGGTTCCTCACAGCGTCGTGAGGATCCACCCTGCAAGCGACGGGTGCGAGACGGTCGGCGGGATCGTCTCGCACTCGTCGCGTGTGCGTCGAGGGAAGCGCCAGCGACGAGGCGCACGCGGCGCGAGGAGAAAGCGCAACGGACGAGCACCAGCCGCCTGCGCACGCAGCAGCTGGTGCCGCGTCAGGCAACGTTTGCCTGTCTTCCAACGGCACTTGGAGGACGCGCTCCGGCCGGTCCAACCGAGCCTTCTCGGACGCGTGGTAGCGGACGCGGCCGAGGTCGCCGAACGGGGCGGAGGTGCTTGAAGGCTTCGCGGGCGACGTAGCGCTTGAGGATGCGGACGATCTCGCCGGTCGACTTGCCCTCGGCTCGGCGGCGAGCGACTAGACCTTGGTCGCGGGGTGAGAGGCCATGCGTGTGATCACGACGCGGTAGAGGGCGTTGTTGGCCTGGCGGTCGCCGCCCCGGTTGGGGCGGTGACGGACGGTCTTGCCCGAGGACGCCTCGAGCGGGGCGACACCGCAGAGGTGAGCGAAGGCGGCCTCGCCGCGGAGCCGCTGAGGGTTGTCGCCAGCAGCGACGAGCAGCTTGGCGGCGACGTCGTAGCCGATCCAGATGACGGCCAACGGGCCGGCGACCGCGCCCCACCGCGCGGCCGGCGTCTCGATGGGTTGACGACGCGCAGCTCAGGCCACCGGCTGACGTGCGTTTGAGCTGCGGGCGTCGTCACGATCGCCTCGGATCGTGGCGACCTCGCCCACGGCGGCGATCACGAGCACCGCTTCGATGGCCTTGGTCACCCAGCCCAACGTGTCGAAGAACTCGAGGACGAGGTAGGCGATGATCGCAGCCAACGCGATCCCGACGATGACGAGCCGGGCGAGGCCGCGCAACGGCG
>JACDGA010000334.1 GCA_013815505.1 Acidimicrobiia bacterium | reverse complement strand
GCAGCGCGAGTGCACGCCGAACGTCGCCATCGGTGGCGGCGAGCAACGCCAGCACGACGAGCGGCAGCGCCGTGAGGATCTTCGCGGACAGCTCGGCCTGTGCGCTGTGCACGCGGCGCTCGGCGCAGGCCGCGGCGCGACCGTGCAGCGTGGCGGCGACGCGATCGATGGGCTCGGCAGCGGGCCCGCCGAGACGGGCGCACGTGCGCACTGTGGCCGTCGCAAGCCCGATCGAGTCGTTGTCGTGATGCACGCGGTCGAGCGCCCGCGACAACGACGCGCCGCGGTCCATCGCGAGCGTGACGGGCGTGAACACGGCGCCGACGTCGGGCACGGCACCGCAGGCGTCGGCGAACGAGCTCGGCAGCGATGAGCCGCTGCGGAGCCCGCTCGCCACACGTTGGCACCAGTTGGCGAGCATCGTCTCGTCTGGTCCGGCGCCACGCCGGCGGAACCGCCCTCGAACTCGTCCTCCGAGCGCCTGACGAGCGGTGGGTGGCACCGTGGGCCTTGGGATCGTACGGTCGCCGAGCTCACGCGCCGGTGCCACGCGCCACGACCACCACCACCCGACGAGCAGGAGCGTCGCACCCCAGGCGACCGCAGCGACGAACGACGGCGTCACACACGTGTCCGTTGCAACGGGCCGAGGACGATGCCGTGGTCGACGAGGTGACGGACGCCGGGGCGCTCGTCGTGGGCTTCGACCTCGGCGATCTCGACGACTCGGCGTCGGCCGTCGGGCGCGCGGCGGGTGTGCACGACAACGTCGATGGAGCGGGCCATGTGGCGCCGGATGGCAGCGAGCGGCCACGACGGCGCCGCCTGCAGCAGCAGCGACTCCAGCCGCGACAGCGCATCCTCGGCACTGTTGGCGTGACACGTCGACCACGAACCGTCGTGTCCCGTGTTGAGCGCCTGCACGAGGGCGAGCGCCTCGGGCCCACGAGCCTCCCCCACGATCAGACGATCCGGGCGGAGCCGCAACGCGGTGCGCACCAGCTCGTCGAGTGCGACGGCTCGCACGCCCTCGCTGCTCGCCGAACGCGCCTCGAGGCGGACGAGATTGTCGACGTCGGGATCGAGCTCGGCCGTGTCCTCCACGAGGACCACGCGTTCGGTGTCGTCGAGCCGGCTGAGCACGGAGTCGAGCAGGGACGTCTTGCCCGAGCTGGTGGCGCCGCTGACGATGACGTTGCAGCGACGCACCACGAGTTCGTCGAGCAGGCGGGCGACATCGGCGTCGGCAAAGTCCGACAGCGGTCGGTGGCGCCGACGGAACCGCCGGATCGTGAGGACGGTGCCGTCAGGGGAGATCGGAGGGACGATGGCGCACACCCGCGAGCCGTCGGCGAGCCGGGCGTCGACGATCGGTGACGTTCGGTCGAGTCGCCTGCCGAGGGGAGCGAGGATGCGCTCGATCGACGTCGCCAGGTCCTCCGCACCGACGACCAGCTCGCGACGCAGGCGGCCACCACGCTCGATCCACAGATCGCCGCGCGCGTTCACCATCACCTCGTCGACGTCGCCGGCACGCAGGTAGCGCTCGAGCGAGCCGAGCCCGACGAGCCGGGCGACGGCCTCGCTGACGACGGCGGCTCGCTCGTCGGCCGTGGCGAGTGGGGCGACGCGATCGACATGGCGATCGGCGAGCTCGCGCGGTTCGCCGGCGAGCGGTTCGATCACCTCGCACAACGCGGCGACGACCCCGAGCGGGACGTCTGTCACGCGACGACCTGCCGGGAAGAAGTGCCGACCACACCGCGGAGGTGACGGGCGAGGCGGCGCGGCACGGCGTGTGCGAGCAGCCCGGCGTCCACCGCCCGTGCGACGGCGGGGTCGAGGAGGATGTGGGCGACCACCGGCGCGCCGACGGCGCGTTCGACGTCGCCGAGCGTCAGGGCCCGTCCTGGCTCGTCGATCACGACGACCCCGGTGGGGCGGGTGGCGTTGCGTGACGCCCTGACGAGCGCCAGGTAGCAGGGCCGCGTGACAAGCAGCAGCTCGCCTGCCAATTGCGCCAGCGTGACAGGAGGGTCGCCGGTGCCGGCGTCGACGACACCGGGACCGTTGCCGGCGAGCCAGGATGTGAGGAGTGACCAGCGCGCCGGGTCGTCGGCGATGGGACCGTGCCCACGCGGGAGGAGCGACACGTCGCCGACCGGGTGCGTGAGGTTGGACAGCGCGTCGGCGCCGATGTCGGAGCGTGTCCACTCGGCGAGGCCCTGAGTCGCAGCGATGTCGGGGGCGAGCCCGAGCACGTCGGCGGCGTCGCCGTCGAGATCGATGAGCGTCGCACCGGGCGATGCAAGTGCCAACGACGCGGCGACGACTGACGTGCCGCAGCCGCCCTTTGCGCCGTAGCAGACGATGAGCACGGTGTGCCTCCGGGAACGAGATGCGTCTCCGGGGGAAGTCGCCATGAACGTACAGGCGCTGCCACGAGGGGCGAGCCCGACGGCCGAACCGTCAGCGCCCAGCCCATCGTGGCGCGCTGGCGAGACCGAGCGCAATCACGAGGTGCTCGGAGGCGATGGCATTCCCACCCTCGTCGGCGTTACGCTGACGGGCTCGCGGCGGGACGGGGTGAAGTGCACCTCGATGAGCATCAGATCGGTGAGTCGATGGGCGAACAGCAGGGACGATGGTGTGGCGGCCGCGCCCCGTTCGCCGTCATCGCCATGGCGTGCGCCGTGCTGCCGACGTCCGTCGTGCTCGCACAGACCGATCCCCGCCCTGGTCGTGAGCCGGACCCGTCTCCGGGCGAGGGCGAGTGCGATACGACCACCACGCCGTCGTCGTCCACGACGACTGTCCCGCCGTCGTCCACGACGACCACCTCGTCGTCCACGACGACTGTCCCGCCAGCGTCCACGACGACCACCTCGTCGTCCACGACGACTGTCCCGCCAGCGTCCACGACGACCACCTCCACGACGATCGCCCCGTGCGTGACGACCACCACGAGGCCGCGGTCGACCACGACGACGACACGACCGCCGCGATCGACCACGACGACGACACGACCGCCGCGATCGACCACGACGACGACACGAC
>JACDGA010000333.1 GCA_013815505.1 Acidimicrobiia bacterium | reverse complement strand
CCGTGAACGTGTTCTGCTGACTGGGGTGGTACGAGCCGATGAGCAGAGGCCCTCCCGGCACGTCCACCTCCATGCCGTGACCAAAACGTGGGCGGGGGCGCACGTCGAGATGACGCACGACGGCCTCAAAGGCCATGGCGCCGAGGCAGACGACGACCCGCGCCCCTCCCGTCACCGCGACGAGCTGCAGTTCGGCGTGCAGGTAAGGCGCACACGCCGCACGCTCGGCGACGTCGGGTCGGTTGCCCGGCGGCGCGCAGCGCACGACCGACGTCACGTACGCGTCGCGGAGGCGCAACCCGTCGTCGACGGACGTCGAGGTCGGCTGCGAGGCGAGGCCGGCCCCGTGCATCGCCGCGAACAGCCAGTCACCACTGCGGTCACCGGTGAACGTCCGTCCCGTGCGGTTGGCGCCGTGCGCCGCCGGCGCCAGGCCGACGACCATGATCGCGCCGGTCGGGTCGCCGAAGCCGGGCACGGGACGCCCCCAGTACTCGTCGCCGGCGTTCGCCGGTCGGCGCTCGTGCGACACCTGCTCGCGCCACGCGACGAGGCGCGGACACCGCCGGCAGCGCACCACCTCGGCGGTCACGGCGGCGAGAGAATCCACGAAGGCGACGTTAGGTTGAACGCGCCATGGCGAAGCGTGCGAAGCGACCCTCTGCGACCACCATCGTCCTCGTTCGACACGGCCAGACGCCCACCACCGGGGCAGTGCTGCCGGGGCGCACCGGTGGGCTCCACCTCGCCGATGCGGGACGCGAGCAGGCAGAGCGAACGGCCGGCTTCATCGGCGAGCTGCCGGACGTTGCCGCCGTGTACACGTCGCCGCTGGAGCGGGCGCGCGAGACCGCAGCGCCCATCGGTACTGCCACGGGTGTTCGCCCGAAGGTCGCGCGTGGTCTCAACGAGTGCGACTTCGGCGCGTGGACCGGAGCCGAGCTGAAGGCGCTGATGAAGCTGCCGGAGTGGGCGACCGTGCAACGTGCGCCGTCGTCGTTCCGCTTCCCCGGCGGTGAGAGCTTCGTCGAGATGCAGCACCGCATGCTCACGACGCTCGCCGATCTGCGGGCAAAGCACGAGGGCGGGATCATCGTCTGCGTCTCCCATGCCGATCCGATCAAGGCCGTCATCGCCGACGCCGTGGGTTCGCACCTCGACCAGTTCCAGCGGATCGTCGTGTCACCGTGCTCGATGAGCGTCGTCTCGTGGATGCCGTCGGGCGGCCCGGTCGTCCTCTCCGTCAACACGACGGGTCGCCCGCTCTCCGAGCTGAAGGCGTCCTGAGCGATGAGCGTCTTCTTCGAGTTCGACGACGTCGACGTGTTCACGACGGGGACGCAGGGCGACCCCGGTCAGCGCGTCTTCTACCTCCAGACGAGGGCTGACGGGACGCGCTACAGCATCCGCTGCGAGAAGCAGCAGGTCGCCGCGATCGTGATGTACCTGCGCCGCGTCATGAAGGATCTCCCGCCGCCCGAGCAGCGACCGATGCCCGGCGCGCTGGAGCTGACCGAGCCGGGCGAGCCGCTGTTCGTGCTCGGCCCGATCGGACTCGGCTACGACCGCTCCAACGATCGGCTGCTGGTGCAACTCGAGGAGTTCATCCCCACCGAAGACGTCGCAGAGGACGATCCCGACGACGAGCTCGCCACACCGCCCGACGACGAGATCGACCGTGGCCACGTGCGCCTGTTCATCACCCGCAGTCAGGCCGATGCCTTCTGCGAGCACGCCGAGCGCATCATCGAGTCGGGTCGTCCGTCGTGTGTGTGGTGCCAGCTCCCCATCGACCCGGACGGGCATCCATGCCCACGGATGAACTGACGCGGCAACTGCACCTGCTCGCCACGGGCGAGGTGCGCGTCCTCGGGCGCATCATGTGGAGCAGCAACGCCACGTTCCTCGTGGACGTCGCCGACCGGAACGATCCGGCGGACGGATCAACGGCGCACCGTGCCGTCTACAAGCCCACGAGGGGTGAGCGACCGCTGTGGGACTTCGCTCCCGGGCTGCACCGGCGCGAGCTGGCGGCGTTCGAGCTGAGCGAGGCGATCGGCCTCGGTGCGGTCCCCGCCACGGTCGTGCGTGACGGGCCGCTCGGCGATGGTTCGATGCAGTGGTTCGTCGACGCCGACCACGAAGAGCACTACTTCACGATCTTCGAGCAGTACCCGCACCTGCACGACCAGCTGCGAGCCGTCGCAGTGTTCGATGTACTCGCCAACAACACCGATCGCAAGAGTGGGCATTGCCTGCTCGAGGGCCCGAAGGTGTGGGCGATCGACCACGGGCTGTGCTTCGCCGCCGATCCGAAGCTGCGCACGGTCATCTGGGAGTTCGCCGGCGAACCGATCCCCGACTCGTTGCGGGCGATGGCCGAGACCGTGCGTGAGGACGTGCCCGACGCGATCGCCCGCCTGCTCACCGCTGACGAGGTGGGTGCCCTGCGCGCCCGCGCCGCTGCGGTCGTCGACGACGGCATCTTCCCCGCCGACCACAGCGGCCACCGCTACCCGTGGCCCCTCGTGTGAGCACCCCGAACTGGAGGCCGGGAGACGCGCGATAGCGCGTTCTGCGACCTCCAGAACGGGCGACAAGCGGTACCGGGATCGCCTATGGTTGTCGGCGGCGCCGGGCGCGGCCACGGTGCGGGGCGGAGGAGCGACATGGAGACGACGATCACCGAGATCGGCGACCGGGTGTTCCGGTTGTCGACGTACCTGCCCGAGGTGGCACCACCGGCAGGCTTCACGATGAACCAGTTCCTCGTCGACGCCGACGAGCCGTTGCTGTTCCACTGCGGCCCTCGCGCGATGTTCCCGTTGGTCGCCGAGGCATTGGCGAACATCCGCCCGGTCGAATCGTTGCGCTGGATCAGCTTCGGGCACATCGAGAGTGACGAGTGCGGTGCGATGAACCAGTGGCTGGCGGCGGCGCCCGATGCCGAGGTGGCGTTCAATCCTCTCGGCTGCGACGTCTCGGTCAACGACCTCGCCGACCGGCCGCCGCGCATCGTGGCACCCGACGAGGTCCTCGACCTCGGGGACCGGCGCGTGCGGATGCTCCCGAC
>JACDGA010000332.1 GCA_013815505.1 Acidimicrobiia bacterium | reverse complement strand
TCTGTGATCAGAGGACAGGCTCGCCGGCATCGACCAGCGGCCGACGCTCAGGCGAGGATCTCCCAGAAGCGCCACACGAGGTAGACGACGAGTGCGACGACCATCAGCTTGAAGTGCCACGGCGCCCGCAGGTCCTCTTCGTCGCCGACGGGACGGATCTCGGGCTCCTCCAACTTCGCCCCGCAGGTCGGGCACGTCCCGTCATCGTTCATCGACGTCGGAGTGCGGTACTTGGCGCACTCCTCGCACCACGGCATCAGCGCGAGCGCTTCCGTACTCGCAGCTTCAGCGGCGTCGAGCCGAACTCGAACGCCTCGCGGATCGAACGCTCGAGGTACCGCATGTAGTGCCTCGGCAGCTCACGATTGACGAAGAGCGTGAACGTCGGCGGATCGGTGGCGCCCTGCACGGCGTACAGCACCTTCGCTCCCCCGCCGGCGGGGGCCCGTTGCTGCGCGGCGGCGATCACCTTGTTCACGTCCCGGGTCGGCACGCGACGGTGGTACTGGGCGATGGAGTCCGACAGGACCGGCAGCAACCGGTTCACCCCGCGCCCCGTCAATGCGGAGACGCGCAGCAGCGGCGCGTCGCCGAGGAAGGCGAGTCGCCGGGCGAGCTCGGCGAGCAGGTTTTCGCGCTGCTCGGGATCCGTCACGAGGTCCCACTTGTTGAGCAACACCAGGATCGGGCAGCCCGAGGCGTCGACACGCTCGGCGAGCCGCTGATCCTGGCCCGTGACGCCCTCGGTCGCATCGATGACGAGCAGCGCGATGTCGGCGTCGTCGATCGCCCGCAGCGCACGCACCATCGAGTAGTACTCGGCCGAGTCGTCGATCTTCGCCCGCCGTCGCATGCCCGCCGTGTCGACGAACACGATCGGTCCGTCGTCGGTCTCGACGAGCGTGTCGATGGCATCGCGAGTGGTACCCGGCATGTCGTGCACGACCGACCGGTCGGCGCCGACGAGCCGGTTGAACAGCGTCGACTTGCCGACGTTTGGACGCCCGACGATCGCCACCCTCGGTGGACGACCCGAGTCGGGCGTCCACGGCTCGCCGTCCTCACCCTCGGTGGCGAACGGATCGACGTACCCCTCCTTTACCTCTGGACTTCCGGGCAGCTGCTCGATGACGACGTCGAGCAGGTCGCCGGCACGACGCCCGTGCAGCGCGCTCACCGGGATCGGCTCGCCGAGACCCAGGGCGAGGAACTCCCAACGCGAGTTCTCGCGGCCGTCGTTGTCCGCCTTGTTGGCGACGAGCAGCACGCGATGCGAACCGCGTCGCAGCCACGCCGCGACCGCCTCGTCGTCATCGCTGACACCGACGGCGGCGTCGACGAGGAAGAGCACGAGATCGGCCTGTTCGACGGCCGCTTCGACCTGCCGAGCGATCTTGGCGTCGAGTCCCTCGGCACCGGGCATCCAGCCGCCCGTGTCGATCACACGGAAGTGATGTTCGAGCCACGACGCCTCTTGCACCTTGCGGTCGCGGGTGATGCCCGGGCGGTCCTCGACGATCGCCGACTGCTCGCCGACGATGCGGTTGAACAGCGTGGATTTGCCGACGTTGGGACGACCGACGATCACCACCGAGGGCAGGTTGTCGGAGTCGTCAGCCACGACCGTCGAAGGCTATCGCCGTCGCCCGAGCGGTACCCTGTACCTCACGATGACCGTCGACCGTGTGCTCCTCGCACAGCCACGCGGATTCTGCGCCGGCGTCGAGATGGCGATCAAGGCACTGGCCTGGATGGTTCGCTCGTTCGAACCGCCCGTCTACTGCTACCACGAGATCGTCCACAACAAGCTCGTCGTCGACCGCTTCCGCGAGCTCGGCGTCGTGTTCGTCGACGACATCGACCAGGTCGAGCCCGGGCGCCCGATCATGCTTTCTGCCCACGGCTCTGCACCCGAAGTCCTCGAGGCCGCCCGGGCACGTGGCAGCTACGTCGTCGACTCCGTGTGTCCGCTCGTCACAAAGGTCCACCACGAGGTGAAGGTGCGTGCCGGCAAGGGGTACCGCATCGTCTACGTCGGCCACGAGGGCCACGAGGAGGCCGTCGGCACGATGGCCGTCGCTCCGGCCTCGATCTCACGCGTCGAGTCCGTCGCCGAGGTGGAGGCCCTCCCCCGTTTCGGCGAACCGGTGGCGCTGCTCGCCCAGACGACCTTGTCGCACCGCGACTGGGCAGGTGTCGCCGATGCTGTACAGCAGCGGTTCGACGACGTGTGGACACCCGGTCGCAGCGATCTCTGCTTCGCCACCACGAACCGCCAATCGGCGCTGATGGAGCTGGCGCAGCGCTGCGACGCGATCGTCGTCATCGGCTCGGCCAACTCGTCCAACACGAGAGCGCTCGAACAGCTCGCACGAGACGAGGGCTGCGCCCGCGTGTGCCGCGTCAACTCTCACGAGGAGCTCCCCGACGACCTCGCCGGCACGATCGGCGTGACCGCAGGTGCCTCGGCACCGGAGGAGCTCGTCGAGGCCGTGATCGAGGCGCTTGCGCCCACGCAGGGGGTCTCGCTCGTCAGCGTCACGGAGGAGGACGAGTACTTCCCGCCTCCGCGCAACCTGCGCGAGCTGCAGCTCGGCATCGAGTCGGCCGCCACCGTGATGGTCGGCGGCGCGCTGCTCACCCGTCCTGCGATGGACGACCGGCGCATCGGTGCCAGCGACGTCCTCGCCTCCCTCTGAACAGCCCCCTGCGGGTTAGAGAGCTCTCACGTTCGCCTCACGGCGTCCTCACGGTCGGAATCGACGATCATGCGGTGCAGCACCAGTACCAGCTCGGCGGGCGCGATGTCCGTCGGATGCTGCGCGTCGGCCGGCAGTGGCTTCGCGCACCGGCGTCGTCGTGGGAGCTGGCACGCGGTGGACGAGCCCTCGAGCATCCTGCGAGCGTCGAGCAGGCCTGGGCCACGGTTCACGCCTTGCGATCCGTCGGCGCCGCGAGGCGCGCCCGCGAGGTGGCGGAACGGGCGATCGCCGAATTCGGTCCGCACGAATCGATCATCCACGCGCGCCGCCACATCCCCGGCTACGTCGGTTCGGTCCCCGACGACCTCGTGCTT
>JACDGA010000331.1 GCA_013815505.1 Acidimicrobiia bacterium | reverse complement strand
GTCTTGCAGATGTCGCCGATGTACCGCGGGCAGCGGGTGTGGAACACACAGCCGGAGGGCGGATCGGCGTGACTCGGGATCTCTCCCTCGAGCTTGATCCGGTTGCGCACCTGGCCGTCTTCACGTGTCACGGTGGACAGCAACGCCTCGGTGTAGGGGTGCTGCGGCGGGCCGAACACCGTCTCGGACTCGCCGATCTCCATCAGTCGCCCGAGGTAGAGCACGGCGATGCGATCCGAGAGGTAGCGCACGACGCCGAGGTCGTGGGAGATGAACAGGTACGCCGTGTCGTTCTCGACCTGCAGTTCGGCGAGCAGGTTGAGGATTGCGGCCTGCACGGAGACGTCGAGGGCGGACGTCGGCTCGTCGCAGACGACGATCTTCGGGTCGCCGGCGAACGCTCGGGCGATGGCGACGCGCTGCTTCAGACCACCCGAGAGCTGCGACGGCTTCGCCCGGATGAGGCGAGTGTCGAAGCGCACGGAGTGAGCGAGGTCGCGCACCTTGTCGTCGAGCTCCTGACCGCTCTGGCCGAGCAGACGGTTGAGCGCGCGCGAGATGATGCGCTTGATCGAGAAGCGACGGTTGAGCGCGGCGTCCGGGTTCTGGAAGACGATCTGGAGGTCGCGCACCTCGTCGCGGCCACGCTTGTTGATCGAGCCGGCGACCGGCGAGCCGTTGAGCTCGACGATCGAACCCTCGTCCGGTGCGGTGAGCCCGAGCAGCAGGCGGGCGAGGGTCGTCTTGCCACTGCCCGACTCGCCGACGAGTCCCAGCGTCTCGCCCGGTGCGAGCGTGAACGTGATGTCCTCGACGGCGCGGACCTCGTGACCGTCTTGGTAGAAGGTCTTGCGGACGTTGCGGGTGCTGACGACGGGCATGCGCTCGCCGCGGTCCTTGCGGGCCGTGATGGCGACCGGTTCGGTGTCGCGAGGCAGATCTTGCGCCTGCTCGTGGAAGTGGCATCGGCTGGAGTGGCCTGCACCGACGTCGTAGAGCGGCGGCTCTTCCTGCACGCAGATGTCCTGTTTGAGCGCGCAGCGGTCGGCGAAGACGCATCCGGGCATCTCGACGCCGAGGCCGGGAAGGAATCCGGGGATCGTGTCGAGCTTGCCGTCCTCCTTCTTCGCTCCGGCGCGGGGGATGCAGCGCAGCAGGCCGACGGTGTACGGATGGCGAGGGTTGTTGAACACCTCGGCCGACGTGCCCTCCTCCACGATTCGCCCTGCGTACAGCACACCGACGCGGTCGCACATGCGCAAGATCACGTCGAGGTTGTGGCTGATGAACAGCACGCTCGTGCCGAACTCCTGGCGCAGGGTGGCGACGAGCTCGAGCACCTCTGCCTCCACGGTGGCGTCGAGACCGGTGGTCGGCTCGTCGAGGATGAGCAGCGCCGGGTCCTTGGCCAGCGCCATGGCGATGACGACACGCTGGTTCATGCCGCCGGAGAGCTGGTGCGGGTATCGCCGCATCACGCCGGTCGGGTCGGAGATCTGCACCTTGCGCAGCATGTCCTCGGCGCGCTTCATCGCATCCGAGTGGCCAATACCTTGCAGCGTGAACGCCTCGGCGACCTGCTCGCCGACGTGGATCGTGGGGTTCAACGCCGACGTGGGGTTCTGGTACACCATCGACACCTGCGTGCGGCGCAACATGCGCACGTCGGCGTCGCTCATCGTCATCAGGTCGGCGCCGGCGACGGTGATGCCGCCTTCCGAGACCCGCCCGTTGCGGGGCAGGTACTTCAGTGCAGCAAACGCCGCAGTCGACTTCCCGCACCCTGATTCGCCGACGAGGCCGTACGACTCGCCCGGCGCGACGTGCAGCGTGACGCCGCGCAGCACCGCCTTCCAGTTGCCGCGTACCCGGTAGTCGACGTGGAGGTCTTCGAGCTCGAGCGCGTTGGCGGTGCCGGTTGCGGCGGGCTCGGTGGAGGACAGGGTGGAGCTCATCGTTCGAATGCCTTTGCGATGCCGTCGGCCATCATGTTGACGCCGATCACGAGTGAAGCGATTGCGAGCGAGGGGAACAGCACCGGCCACCAGTAGCCGCCGCTGACGAGGCCGTAGTGGTCGAAGACCTGCAGACCCCAGTCCGGAGCGGGCGGCTGGATGCCGAACCCGAGGAAGCTCAGCGTGGCGACCGTGAAGATCGCGTAGCCGAGCCGGACGGTGAACTCGACCATGATCGGCCCCATCACGTTGGGCAGGATCTCGGCGAAGAGGATGTAGAACGTGCTCTCGTTTCGCAGCTGCGCTGCGGCGACGTACTCCATCTCGCGCTCTTGCAGCACGGCGGCACGCACGGTGCGGGCGATGATCGGTGCGAACACGGCGGCGATGACGAGGACGACGATCCACGACTCGGTGCCGAGCGCAACGATGGCGAGCAGACCGATGATGACGGTTGGCAGCGCCAGGAAGGCGTCGAGGAAGCGGCTGATGACGTTGTCGACGGTGCCGCGGAAGTAGCCGGTGACGAGGCCGAGCGAGACGCCGACGATGGTGCCGAGGATCGTCGCCAGCGGGGCGACGATGAGGATGTCGCGAGCGCCCGCAAGCACACGCGACAGCACGTCTCGCCCGATGCGGTCTGTGCCGAACCAGTGGTCGCCGCTGGGGGAGACGAGGTCGTTGAGCACGTCGGTGGTGGACGGGTCGAACGGGGCGATCGAGCGCCCGAAGATGGCGCAGAACACCCAGAACAGCACGATCAGCAACCCGGCGATGAACACCTTCGATCGCAGCAGCAGGTTGAGCCGCTCGCGCTGGGCGGCGCGTTCCTCGGACGTGGCGATGTCGGTGCGTGCACCTGACAGCGCCGGGTCCGCCGTGGGTGGGTTCCCCGCAGTCGCGGTCATGAGCTATGCCTCCGCTCCCAGTCGGACCCGGGGGTTGAGCACCGAGTACATGATGTCGGCGACAAGCGTCGCCACCAGATAGACGACTCCGACGATGAGCACGCCTGATTGCAGCAACGGCAGGTCGTTGCGCTGGGCAGCGATGAGCAGCTCCCTGCCGAGGCCGTTGTAGTTGAAGATGACCTCGATCACGACGAGGCCGCCGATGAGGTAG
>JACDGA010000070.1 GCA_013815505.1 Acidimicrobiia bacterium | reverse complement strand
TCCTCGAGCTGGCGTCCGAGCAGGGCATCCCGCTGCTCGAACGAGCGAAGTTCTGCGCGATCTTCTCGAGCAACCTCGACGAGTTCTTCATGGTCCGAGTGGCCGCGCTGAAAGACCAGCTCGCAGCTGGCATCGAGCGCACGTCCGTCGACGGCCGCACGCCGTCCCAGCAGCTCGGTGAGATCTCGCGGCGCGTCGCAGAGCTGGTCGACCACCAGGAACGGGTCCTCGCCGACGAGCTGATCCCGGCGCTGCGAGACCACGACATCGCGATCGTGTCCTACGACGATCTCGACGAGGCCGAGCGCAAGGTGCTCGACGAGCACTACGAGGAGCGCGTCTTCCCCGTGCTCACGCCGCTCGCCGTCGATCCGAGCCACCCGTTCCCGTACATCTCCAACCTCTCGCTCAGCATCGGCGCGATGGTGCGCGATCCCGAGACCGACGAGCGGCGGTTCGCCCGGATCAAGATCCCCGACAAGCTGCCACGGCTTATCGAGCTCGACGGCGGCCGGTTCGTCCCCGTCGAGCAGCTCATTGCGAGCCAGCTCCCCGGGCTGTTCCTCGGCATGGAAATCGAGGAGTGGGCGATGTTCCGCGTCACCCGCAACGGTGACCTCACGCTCGAGGACGAAGAGGCCGACGACCTGCTCGAGCTCGTCGAGATGGAGCTGCGTCGCCGCCGCTTCAACCGCGCGGTGCGCCTCGAGATCGACGAGCGTGTCAGCGAGGAGATGCTGGCCCTGCTCGTCGAGGAGCTGGAACTGCACCACGCCGACGTGTCACGCCATGACCGGATGCTCGACCTCACGGCGTTGATCGCCCTGCACGACCTCCCGCGACCTGACCTCAAAGACGAGGCGTGGCCGCCGGTGACGGCGGGTCGGCTCGTCATCGCAGACGAACTCGATCGCCCGATCGTCTCGGTGATGCGTGACCGGGCGATCATGGTCCACCACCCGTACGAGAGCTTCAGCAGCAGTATCGAGGCGTTCTTGAAGCAGGCGGCCGACGACCCCAAGGTGCAGACCATCAAGATGACGCTGTACCGCGCGGGTGGTGACAGCCAGATCATCAAGTCACTCGTGCGGGCGTCCGAGCGCGGCGTGCAGGTGACCGTGCTCGTCGAGCTGAAGGCTCGCTTCGACGAGGCCAACAACGTCATCTGGGCGAGACAGCTCGAGCGTGCCGGTGTGCACGTGATCTACGGGCTCACCGGTCTGAAGACGCACTGCAAGTGCGTCATGGTGGTGCGCGACGACGGCGACGGGCTGCGTCGCTACTGCCACATCGGCACGGGTAACTACAACTCGCGCACGGCACGGCTCTACGAGGACATCGGCATCCTCACGTGCGATGACGCGATCGGTGACGACGTCGCGATGCTGTTCAACCACCTCACGGGGTTCAGCCGCAACGAGCGCTACACGAAGCTCATCGTCGCACCGGCGCACGTGCGCACGTCGCTGCGGCAGCTGATCGAGCGCGAGTCCTCGTTCGGCAATGACGGGCGGATCGTGCTGAAGGCGAACTCCATCTCCGATCTCGACATGGCAGAGGCGCTCTATGAGGCCAGTGCCGCAGGCGTCTCGATCGAGCTCGTCGTGCGCGGCATCTGCTGTGTGCGCGCGGGGGTGCCGGGGCTCTCGGACAACATCAGGGTGCGCAGCATCCTCGGCCGGTATCTCGAGCACAGTCGCATCTTCCGCTTCGGTCACGGGGCGGTCGGCGACGTGCCGCTGCACCTGATCGGCTCCGCCGATCTGATGCCGCGCAACCTCGACGGGCGCGTCGAGGTGCTCGTGCCGGTTGAGCACCCGAGGCACCAGGACTGGCTCGACCAGGTCTTCGAGTTCCTGCTCGACGACGGCGCCGTGCGCTGGGAACTCGGCGCCGACGACACGTGGGAGCGCCGCGGCCCCGCCGAGTTCGAGCCGCATCCCCAAGAGCTGCTCTACCGCTGGGCGGCGGCGCGCCAGACCGCGGCAAAGACCTGAGCCCGGCGCTCTCACCAGGCACTTCATCTCAGGGGCGCCACGAGTTCACCTGTCGTTCACGCGATCACCGTGATGCGGCTACCTCGGTTTCCTACCTTGCGCGCCGTGAACAACTCCATTCCAAGAAGGTTGCTCGCCCTGGCGGCGGCATCAACCCTCGTTCTCGCCGCCTGCGGCGACGACGAAGAGTCCGATCCGACCGACGCCGGCGGCGGCACCACCGCCGAGCCGTCGGATACGACAACCGACGATCCGGGCACGACCGTTGCCGAGCCGGGGACGACGATGGGTGGTGACACGACCATGGGTGGTGACACGACCATGGGTGGTGACACGACCATGGGTCCTGACACGACCATGGGCGGCGACACAACGACACCCGGGAGCACCGGCGGCACGGTCGCGCTCGAGGGCGGCTCCGTGTCGGTCAGCGGCTCGTCGACGGTCGAGCCGATCTCCGTGCGCGTCGGCGAACTTGCACTCGAAGAGTCGGGTGGCGACCTGCAGGCCACGGTCGAAGGTCCCGGTACCGGCGACGGCTTCGAGCTGTTCTGCGGTGGCGAGACCGACATCTCCGACGCCTCCCGGCCGATCGACGAGGAAGAGATCGCCGCCTGTGAAGAGGCCGGTGTCGAGTACGTCGAGCTCGAGGTCGCGATCGACGGCCTGACCGTCCTCACCAGCCCGGACAACGCCGACGTCACATGCCTCGACGTGCCTGCGCTCTACGCCCTGCTCGGTCCCGAGTCCGAGGGCGTGACCGAGTGGTCTGCTGCGAGCGAGCTCGCCGGCACCGTGGGGTCGGAGTATGTCGATCAGCTCCCCGAGGCCCCGCTCGACATCTTCGGGCCGGGCCAGGAGAGCGGCACCTACGACACGATGGTCGAGTTCCTCGGCGATCCGATCGAGGCGCAGGAACAAGAGGAGACGCTGCGGGCCGACTACACGTCGAGCGCTCGTGACGCCGAGATCGTCGCCGGCGTCGAGGGTTCCTCCTCGTCGCTCGGTTGGGTCGGTTACGCATTCTTCGTCGGCGAGGGCGACGCCCTGAAGGCGATCGAGATCGACGGTGGCGACGGGTGCGTCGCTCCCACCGAAGAGACGATCGCCGACGGCTCATACTCGTTCTCACGCAGCCTCTTCATCTACGTCAACACGGCGAAGGCCGAAGAGAACCCGGCGGTCGCGTCCTACGTCGACCTCTACCTCTCCGACGCCGGTCTGGCGACCGTCTCCGACGCCGGCTACGTCGACCTGCCCGCGGATCGCATCGAAGCGGCCCGACAGGCGTGGGCTGACCGCTGAAACCCTGCTTGCCCCGGCCCGGTCATGGACGTCATGATCGGGCCGGCGCATGTCTCGCCTCGCTCTCTCGAATGAAACGAGCCTGATGCTCACCGTCGAAGACCTCAGGGGTAGCACTTCGCAGCGCCGCAAGGAGCGGTTGATGCGTGGTGTCTTCCTCGGTGCTGCCCTGACCGCCGTCGTGCTCAGTGCGCTCATCCTGTACACGCTCTTCAAGGGCACGTTCGACTTCTTCCGGGCGATCGAGTGGGACTTCGCCACCCTCGCCGACTCCGGCTGGTATCCAAGGTCGTCGCGGTTCGACCTGCGAACCATCGTCATCGGTTCGATCGTCGTCAGCCTGATCGCCATGCTCGTCGCCGTCCCGCTCGGCCTCGGCACCGCCATCTACCTTGCGGAGTACGCGTCGAGGCGGGTTCGCAGGATCGTGAAGCCGATCGTCGAGGTGCTCGCCGGGATGCCGTCGGTCGCTGTCGGCTTCTTCGCCGTCTACGTCATCGCACCTGATCTCGTCAGCCGCGTCTTCGATCCTCGGCAACCGAAGAACATGCTCGTCGCCGGTCTCGGCATCGGGCTGCTCGTGATCCCGATCATGGCGTCGGTGTGTGAGGACGCGCTCGCAGCCGTGCCAGGTTCGTTGCGCGAGGCGAGTTACGGCGTCGGTGCCAAGAAGGTGACGACCGTGTTCCAGGTGGTGCTTCCCGCCGCCGTGTCGGGCATCGTCGCGGCATTCATCATCTCCGCCTCGCGAGCGATCGGCGAGACGATGGTGGCGACGATGGCGGCCGGCGCCGTCGACACCGCCGTGTACAAGGGATTCAGCCCGCTAGAACCGGGGATGACGATGACAGCGGCGATGACGAACGCCGTCGGCGGGTCCGATCAGGCTGCTGCGGAGGCACCGTTCAAGGTGCTCTTCTTCGTCGGGTTCCTGCTCTTCATGGTCACGCTCCTGCTCAACACGATCGGCGACCGCTATGTCCAGCGCGTTCGCCAGAAGTACTGAGGTCCACGATGGCACTCGCAACCCCCGCGCTCGGCGGCCGCACGGCCGGCGATGTGGTCCGAGCCAACCTGACGAAGTCGCAGCGCGACGTCCCAGGGCTCTTGGCGCTCATCGCGTTGCTCACGTCCGTGCTCGTCACGATCCTGGTGCTGTTCACGCTCATCGGGACGATCCTCGTCGATGCCGTTCCGTTCCTTCGTGACCGCGGCGGCAGCTTCGTCACCAGGACCATCGGTTCGAACCCTGACGTGATCGGTCTCTGGCCCGGGCTCTACGGCTCGTTCATCATCGGGCTCGGCGTGATCGTGATCGCCTTCCCCCTCGGCATCGCTGCCGCTGTGTACCTCGAGGAGTACGCCAAGCCGACCAGGTTCACCCGCTTCGTGCAGATCAACATCCGCAACCTCGCCGGTGTGCCTGCGGTCGTGTATGGCGTGCTCGGGTTCACGATCTTCGCCGGCTGGCTCGGCGGGCTCACCGGTGGGAAGACGGTCATCGCCGCCGCACTGACACTCGCAGTGCTCGTGCTCCCGATCGTGATGATCACGTCGATGGAGGCGATCCGAGCCGTGCCGCAGGGGATCCGCGATGCCGGTTACGGCGTCGGCGCCTCGCGGTGGGAGACGATTCGCGACCACGTGCTCTCCTACGCTGCGCCGGGCATCCTCACCGGCACGGTGCTGTCGCTCGCCAGGGCACTCGGCGAGGCGGCACCGCTGATCGTTGTCGGGGCGCTCGCCGGCGGCGTCGGGCTTTTGCCCGAGACGTCGCTCGACGGCAAGTTCACCGCACTGCCGATGCTCATCTACGGGTGGTCGGGCCAGCCCACCGACGCCGACAACAGGTGGCAGTTCAGCAACTCAGCGGCAGCGGCGAGCGTGATCCTGCTGGCGCTGGTCCTGTTCTTCAACTTCGCTGCCATCTTGCTGCGCAACCGCTACGAGCGCACCAGGACCGGCTCGTGAGCAGCGTCGATGGCCATCGCGAATGGAGTGAGTACCGTGGCTGATCACACCGACACCGAGTCGTCGAGCACTGTCTCGACCACGACGAGACCTGAGGTTCGCAACGTGTCCGAAGTATCGCTGTCCACGACGGCCCAAACCGCTGACTCGCCCGACGACAGTGCGCCGACCGTTTACGACATCGAGGACCTGGGCGTCTACTACGGCGACTTCAAGGCCGTGCGCGACGCCACGCTCACGATCCGCCAGCACGAGATCACCGCCTTCATCGGACCCTCCGGCTGCGGCAAGACGACGGTGCTGCGCTGCCTGAACAGGATGAACGACTTCATCGACACCGCCCGCGTCGAGGGCACGGTGCTGTATCACGGCGTCGACCTCTACGACCCGAAGGTCAACTCCACCGAGGTCCGGCGCCGGATCGGGATGGTCTTCCAGAAGCCCAACCCGTTCCCGAAGAGCATCTACGACAACGTCGCATACGGGCCTCGCATCGCCGGAATGAAGAAGAAGAGCGAGCTGGACGGTGTCGTCGAGAAAGCCCTGCGCGGCGCGGCGCTGTGGGACGAGGTCCACAATCGACTCGACGCATCCGGCATGAGCCTCTCGGGCGGCCAGCAGCAGCGACTCTGCATCGCACGGGCGATCGCCGTCGATCCCGAGGTCATCTTGATGGACGAACCGTGCTCGTCGCTCGACCCGATCGCGACGTCGCGAATCGAGGAGCTGATGCAGGAGATCAAGCGCGAGTACACGATCGTCATCGTCACCCACAACATGCAGCAAGCAGCTCGCGTCAGCGACCGAACGGCGTTCTTCATCACCGAGATCAACAAGGAGAGCGACCGCCGCACCGGCGTGCTCGTCGAGTTCAACCCGACGGAGAAGATCTTCTCCAATCCCGACGACGAGCGCACCGAACAATACGTAACCGGTAGGTTCGGATGATAGAGCGGAGTAAGTGGTTGTGATGAGCAGCGATACCGAGCTCCATGTTCCGGAGGAGGAGGCCCACGGCGATCTACGCCGTGGGTTCCACCACGAGCTCGACGACATCCGCGACGACATCGCCAAGCTCGGCGCGATCGTCACCGAGAACATCCCGCGTGCCACGGACATCCTGCTCAACCAGGATCTCGACGGTGCCGAGAAGCTGATCGTCGGCGACGACGAGATCGACGTCGCGGCGCTGGCGCTCGAAGAGCGCTGCTACTCGCTGATCGCGCTCCAGGCACCGGTCGCCTCCGATCTGCGCAAGGTCGTCGCCGCGATGCGGATCATCGCCGAGGTCGAGCGATCCGCCGATCTGACGAAGAACCTGTGCAAGGCGGCGCGCCGGATCTACGGCCACCCGCTGAACCCGGCGATCCGCGGCATCATCCAGAAGATGGGGGACCAGGCGACGACGTTGTTCAAGGAGGCCACCGAGTCGTACCTTGCCGGCGATGCCACCCGTGCTGCAGCGATCGACGACATGGACAGCTACCTCGACGACCTCCAGCGCGAGTTCATGCGCACGATCTTCGAATCGCACGAAGCGGCGAAGAGCTCGATCGATCTCCAGGTCGCCGTCCAGCTCGCCGTCGTCGCACGGTTCTTCGAGCGGATCGGCGACCACGCCGTCAACATCGGCGAGCGGACGCAGTACCTGGTCACCGGTTTGGTGCGCGAGAGCCTCGGCGCCGCCCGGCACGCGTCTCGTCAGGCGGCGGGCGAGAGCGAGTGAACGCTGTGGGGACCGTCGTCCTCGCCGTCGTCGTTGCTGTCGCCGGGGTCGCTGTCGGCTGGCGCATCGGCCGTCATCGAGGGCGCGACGAGGGGTTCCCCGCTCCTCCGTCCACGTCGTCGACCTCCCGACCGCTCGGCTCGTGGCCGGACTTCACCCAGGTGCTCGACAGTCTTCCCATTGGCATCGTCATCGTGGACGGCAACGGCCGCTCGGTGCACCGCAACGCGTGGGCGGCGAAGTTCTCGGGCACGCACACCGGGATACTGCTCGATGCCACCACCGAGCCGCTGCTGCAACGGGCGCTCACGGGGGAGGAGTCCCGTCAGCAGCTCGAGCTGTACGGCCCGCCGCGCCGGATCATCGCCGTCTCGTCGTCGCCGCTGCCCGGTGGTGGGGCGATGGCGACGATCGAGGACGAGACCGAGCGCCGGCGTGTCGACGCCGTGCGAACCGACTTCGTCGCCAACATCAGCCACGAGCTGAAGACCCCCGTCGGAGCGCTCGCCGTGCTGGCCGAGACGTTGCTCGGGGAGACCGATCCCGAGGTCGTCAACCGGGTGGCCGAGCGCATGGTCGAGGACTCCCATCGCGCTGCGCGCACCATCGACGACCTGCTCGAGCTGGCGCGCATCGAGCTGCGCGAACCGGTCGCCAACGACCGTGTCGACCTCAATGGGGTCGTCGCCGAGGCGGTGTCGCGGACCCGTCCCATCGCCGAGCAGCGTGACATCCGCGTCGGTGTCCTCGACATCCCGCCGGGCGCTGCCGTCGCCGGTGATCGCCGGCAGCTCGTCTCGGCGCTCGGCAACCTCGTGGAGAACGCGGTCAAGTACTCCGAACCGTCCGGCGAGGTGCAGGTGCGGGTTCGTATCGATGGCAACGTGGCCGAGCTGATGGTGGCTGACCGGGGCATCGGCATCCCGGCTCGTGATCACGACCGCATCTTCGAGCGCTTCTACCGCGTCGACCGGGCGCGCAGCCGTGACACCGGCGGCACGGGCCTCGGCTTGTCGATCGTGCGCCATGTCGCCGACAACCACGGCGGCGAAGTGCTCGTCTCGTCACAGGAGGGCGAGGGCTCGACGTTCGTCCTGCGCCTGCCGGGTGGCGTGCGTTCCCACCAACCCTCCTCGAACGAGACGAGCCGCCCATGAACAGACCCACGGTCCTCGTCGTCGAGGACGAGCGCTCGTTCGTCGAGGCACTGCAGATCGGTCTCGCACGCGA
>JACDGA010000330.1:426-3081 GCA_013815505.1 Acidimicrobiia bacterium | reverse complement strand
ACTCGACGGTCGCCTCGGTCAGCGTTCCTGGTCGGTCGTTCGACGTCATCGCTCGCGATCCTGTCAGACGGCCCGTTCTCCCTACGCGAACAGGGCCCAGGAATGGGCCCGGATCGCGCTGAGAATCCGGGATCTTCTCCGGTCGAGCGGTGATCGCGGACGGACCTAAGGTCATGGCATGCGGTTCGGCTTCGTCGTTCCCTTCGCAGATGCGATGGACGTCGGTGACCTTGCAGAAGCAGCCGAGGACGCCGGATGGGACGGGATCTTCGTCTGGGAGCCGGTCTGGGGCGTGGACGCCTGGATCAGCCTCGGGCTCGCCGCCGTGCGCACGTCGAAGATACGGCTCGGCACGTTGCTGACGACGCCGTCGCGGCGTCGCCCGTGGGAGCTGGCGAGCCAGGTGGCCACCGTCGATCGCGCCTCGGCCGGACGAGTCACGCTCTCGGTCGGTCTCGGTGCGCTCGACTCGGGTTTCGCCGCCTTCGGCGAGGAGTGCGATCGCAAGATCCGCGCCGAGCTGCTCGACGAGTGCCTCGACATCACGACCGGTCTCTGGGCCGGCCAGCCGTTCTCCTACGACGGCCGCCACTTCCAGGTGCATCCGACAGAGTTCCCGACGCTGGGCAACACGGTGCAGCAGCCCCGAGTGCCCATTTGGTGCGTGGGGGCGCTCGGCCACGCCCGCTCGATGACGAGGGCGTTCCGCTGGGACGGGCTGATCCCCCAGGTGATCGACGGTGACGGCGCCCGCCAGGCGTCACTCGACGAGCTGACCGCAATCCGCAACGAGCTGCCGGAGGATCGTCCCTACGACGTGATCGTCGAGGGCGACAGCAAGGGCCACTCCCCTGCTGCGTGGGCGGATGCCGGCGCGACGTGGTGGATCGAGTCGATGTGGGACGCCGTCGGGCAGGCCGACCCGGTCGCCTCTGCGCTCGATCGCCTACATGACGGCCCACCGACCAACGGTGACTGACCGCGACGCGGCGTCGGCGCACCTACTGGAGGTGCTCTCGGCGGTGGCGCGAGGTGAGCTGCCGCTGCGCGACGGGGTCCACGTGATCGGCGCCCTCGGCGGCGCCGTCGATGCCGTCGTGGCGTTCCCGTTCCACTCGATCGTCGCCACGTCGCTGTCGTCAGAGGAGGTGCACGACCGTCTCGACCCCGACGACCCGGCGGCGTCGCTGCGGGCGACGTTCCTCGCCTGGTTGGCCGAGCGCCTCGCCACCACCTCGGGTTCGATCGACGTCGTCCTCGCCTGCCCGGACGCCGCCGCGCTGCCAGTGCCGAAGTCGCTGCCGGTGCAGATCGAGCGGCGCGACGACCTCGTCGTCCACCCTCGCGTCGAGCGGGCGATGGACTACCGCCGCGACGTGATGGTCGCCGCCGACGATCGACTCCAAGCGGTCGCCTGCGCCGGTCGCGGTCTCGCCGGCCGGTGGGAGATCTCGTTCGAGCTCGACGAGTCGCTGCGTGGACATGGCCACGGCGCGGCCCTGGCCATCGCGGCGGCTGCCCTCGCACCGCCCGGCGAGCCGGTGTTCGCCCAGGTCGCGCCTGCCAACACGACGTCGCTGCGCACGATGCTCGCCGCCGGATTCACGCCGATCGGCGCTGAAGCCCTGTTCCTGCGACGCCGCGACGGAGGGTGACCGGACCCCCCAGGTGGTCAGCGGGCGACGAGGCGCACGGGCACGGCCTTCGACGCCGGGGTGTTCGAGCCGGCGGCGACGCGATGGATCGGCACGAGCAGGTTCGCCTCTGGGAAGTACGCCGCACAGGTGCCTCGTGGGAGGTCGTACTCGACGACGGTGAACCGCTCGGCACGACGTGAGCCGCCGTCGTCGACACCGACGACGTCGACGACGTCGCCCGAGCCCACCCCGCGCGCCGACGCGTCCTCGGCGTTGACGAACACGACCCGCCGTCCGCCGTGGACGCCGCGGTAGCGGTCGTCGTTGCCGTAGACGGTGGTGTTGAACTGGTCGTGGCTGCGGATCGTCATCAGCATCAGCGCGTCGTCGGGCAATCCCTCGCCGGCGGCGAACGGGACCGACGTCATCTTCGCCCTGCCGCCCGCAAGACCCGAGAAGTCTCTTCGCCGCGCCGAGTTCGGCAGCTCGATTCCATCGGGACGGCGGACCCGTTCGTTGTAGTCGTCGAACCCGGGGATCACCGCCTCGATCAGGTCGCGGATGCGGTCGTAGTCGCCGCTCAGGTGCTCCCAATCGACGACGCTGCGGTCGCCGAAGGTCGCTCGCGCCAGCGCCGCGACGATCGCAACCTCGCTGCGGACCTCGTTCGACGGCGGTGCGAGGTGACCGCGCGAGCGGGTCACGATGCCCATCGAGTTCTCCGTCGTGACGAACTGGTCCTTTCCGCCTGACCGGTCACGATCGGGTCGGGCGAGGCACGGCAGCACGAGGGACTCCTCGCCGGCGACGAGGTGGCCACGGTTGAGCTTCGTCACAATCGACACGCACAGGCCGACGCGGCTGAACGCGTCAGCGGTGAACGCAGTGTCCGGCGCCGCCGACAGCAGGTTGCCGCCGAGCGACACGTAGACGTCGATGTCGCCACGGTGCATCGCCTCGATCGTCTCGACGACGTCGTACCCGTGCCGGCGGGGCGGATCGAAGCCGACGACGTCGC
>JACDGA010000330.1:0-416 GCA_013815505.1 Acidimicrobiia bacterium | reverse complement strand
CCTCGGAGGGCTTGTCGTAGATCCCGACCGTGCGATCGCCCTGCACGTTGGAGTGGCCGCGCACGGGGCACAGCCCGGCTCCGGGGATGCCGATCGCTCCCCGCAACAGCGCGAGGTTGACGATCTGGCGGATCGTGTCGACCGCCCGCTCGTGCTGTGTGAGTCCCATCGCCCAGCACCAGACGATGCGCGTGTTGGCGGCTAGCAGCGATGCCAGCGCCTCCATCTCCGCCCTGGTGACGCCACTCGCCGCTTCGAGGATCGACCAGTCGTCGGCGCGTACGGACTCGGCGACGGCGTCGATGCCGTCGACGTGCGACGCGACGAACTCGTGGTCGATCGCCGTCCCCGTCGTCTCATCGAGCGCGAACAGTGCCTTCTGCACGCCGATAAGGAAGGCAAGGTCGCCCCCAGGC
>JACDGA010000329.1 GCA_013815505.1 Acidimicrobiia bacterium | reverse complement strand
CCTCCGATACTGGCGCGGCGACCCCGACGCCCCGATGTGGATCCCGTCCTGACGCTCCGACCCCATTCTGGAGGTGGCTGCACGCGCTATACCGCGATCTGCCACCACCAGTTCGCGGTGCGGGTCACAGGACGCGGCGCAGGATGACGTCTTTCCACCGCTTGTACGGCGGGTACATCACGGGAGGGTCGGGTCGGATGTTCTTCGTCAGCACCGAGCGCTGATGGCTGAAGCGCTCGAAGCCGGCACGACCGTGGTAGGCGCCGAAGCCGCTGGCGCCGACGCCCCCGAACGGCAGCTCCGGCACGGCGACGTGGAGCAGAGTGTGGTTGACGGTGACGCCGCCCGACCGCGTGCGCTCGACGACGCGCTCGGATGTCGCTGCGCTGTCGGAGAACACGTAGAGGGCGAGCGGGTGCGGGCGCTCATTGACGAAGCGGACGGCGGCATCCACGTCGTCGACCACGAGCACCGGCAGGATCGGTCCGAAGATCTCGTCGCTCATGAGCGCCGAGCCGGCATCGACGCCGGCGACGACGGTGGGGTCGAGGTAGCGCCGATCGCGATCGTGGCCGCCGCCTGTCACGACGGCGTCGAACCCGCCGGCGTCGAGCAGCGCGACAAGTCGATCGAAGTGGCGGTCGCTCACGATCCTGGCGAAGTCGGGCGACGTCGAGGGCGACTCGCCGTACATGTCGTGGATCGATCGCAGCAGCGCACCGAGCAGCCGGTCCTCCGCGTCGCGATGGACGAGGACGTAGTCGGGGGCGAGGCAGGTCTGACCGGCATTGACGAACTTGCCCCACGCGATGCGCCGAGCAGTGATGTCGATGTCGGCGTCGGCGGCGACGATCACCGGGCTCTTGCCACCCAGCTCGAGCGTGACGGGCGTGAGGTGCTCGGCGGCGGCCCGCATCACGATCTTGCCGACGGATCCGTTGCCCGTGAACAGGATGTGGTCGAAGCGCTCGTTCAGTAGCGCTGTGGTCGCCGGAACCTCGCCCGTGACGACGGCGACGACGCCGGCGTCGAGGTAGGCCGGCAGGCGCGTGGCGAGCAGCTCGGACGTGTGGGGAGAGACCTCGGAGACCTTCAGCACGGCGGTGTTGCCGGCTGTGAGCGCGGCGACGAGGGGCGCCAGGGTGAGCTGCACCGGGTAGTTCCATGGGGCGATGACGAGCACGGAGCCGAGCGGCTCGGACCGGACGAGTGCCGATCCCGGGCGCAGCGTCATCGGCACGCGCACCTTGCGTGGCTCGGTCCAGCGCTGAACGTGGGCGATCGCATGGCGGATCTCGGAGCGGGTGAAGCCGAGCTCGGTGCCGTAGGCCTCGGTTGCGGGCTTGCCGAGGTCGGCCCGCAGCGCGTCGAGCAGGTCGCTCTCGCACTCCACGAGGAACCGCTCCAACTGGCGCAGCTGGACGACGCGGCTGGGGACGTCGCGTACGAGGCCGGCAGCGAAGCCGTCACGCAGCCGTTGCACGATCGCAGGGATCGCGTCGAGCGGAGTCGTCATGGCGCCGAGCCTACGAGTGCGCGGAGCGGGGCTCCGCCACGGCCGCGCGACCGCCAGGGAGCCGGACGGCGATGGGGTTCGGGGCGCAGCCCCTGATGTGTGCGCGGAGCGGGGCTCCGCCACGGCCGCGCGACCGCCAGGGAGCCGGACGGCGATGGGGTTCGGGGGCGCAGCCCCTGATGTGGGCGCGGTACCGTCGTCGCTGATGACGGTTGGCCCGACGCTGCGGCTCGACGACGACGAGCTGTCGACGTGTGTCGCATGCGGTCTCTGCCTTCCGCACTGCCCGACGTTTCGGGTGACGGGGGAGGAGCGCTACTCGCCGCGCGGCCGCATCGACGCGATGCGCGCCGTGCAGTGGCGCGGCGATCCCGTTGACGACGAGCTCGTCGACTTCATGGAGACCTGTGTGCAGTGCCGCGGCTGCGAGCCGGCATGCCCGTCGGGCGTGCCGTTCGGCCGGTTGATGGAGCAGACGAGAGCGTCGCTCACCGAGCACCACGGGAGGTCGCCGTGGTGGTCTCGCGTGGCGTTCCCGCTGCTGCGCCACCGCCGGCTGCTCGCTATCGCATCGCGCACGCTCGCACTCGCGCAGCGGGCGCGTCTCGTGCCGCGACGCGTCGGGCTGGGCAGGCTCCCGATCCGTCCGGGTCCCGCGATCGCCGCCACCGGCGACGACGTCTGGCTGTTCACGGGGTGCGTGATGGACGCCTGGATGCGCGACACGCACCGATCGACGGCTGCGCTGCTCGACGCCGCCGCCACGACGTACGCCGTCGCTCCCGGTGGCTGCTGCGGGGCGCTCGCCGCTCATGCCGGCCAGCACGACGAGGCCGTGCGTTGCGCCGAAGCGACGATCATCACCCATCACGGTGAAGCGCCGGTGCTCGTCAACTCGGCAGGCTGTGGAGCGGCGATGAAGGAGTACGGCCACCTGCTCGGGACCGATGAAGCCAGGGCGTTCGCTTCGCGCGTGCTCGACGTCCACGAGTGGCTCGCCGGCCGCCTTCGGGCAGCGGCGGAGCCGCTGGCAACCAGACCGACCGTGATCGTGCAGGACCCCTGCCACCTGCGACACGTGCAGGGCGCGCACACCCAGGTGCGGACGGTGCTCGCTGCCGTCGCCGACGTTGCCGAGCTCGACGACGACGGCCTGTGCTGCGGCGCAGGTGGCGCCTTCTCGGCGACCCAGCCACGACTCGCCGGCGAGATCAGGGACCGCAAGCTCGCCGCGATCGGCCGTGCGCAGCACGCGACCGGCGCTCGCATCGTCGCCAGCGCCAACCCCGGGTGCATCATGCACCTGCGCGCCGCCGGTGTCGATGCCCGCCATCCGGTCGACATCGTCGCAGCGGAGCTTGGGCTGCGATGACGCGCGAGGACGACATCGCCGATCGCCTGGCTGCGATCGTGGAGGATCTGGACGAGCTGATGCTCGACCGCCTGCAGGAAGCACTCGCAGAGGGAGCGACGTCGCGCCCGGCGTCGGACAAGGTGCTGTCCCAGGCGCGACGCGCCGTCGACAAGGCGCAACGCCTGCTGCGTCAGCCCGACGCGTAGGTGTTGAG
>JACDGA010000328.1 GCA_013815505.1 Acidimicrobiia bacterium | reverse complement strand
GCACGAACGGCAGTTCGTGACCGACGCCAGCCACGAGCTGCGCACGCCACTCGCCATCGCCAGGGCCGAGACCGAGCTCGTCCGGGAAGCACTCACCGACGAGTCGTTGCGCGAGAGCCTGGCGAGCGCGATCGAGGAGATCGACCGCCTCGCCGCGGTCGTCGAGGACCTGCTGCTGCTGGCACGGGCCGATGCCACCTCAACACTCGACCGGATGGAGACCATCGACCTCGGACAGCTCGCTGCCAGTGCGGCGATCCGCTTCTCGAGCGTGGCCGCGGGGCGCGGCGTGAACCTGGTCGCCGACGGCGCCGCGTCGGTGCGCGGCGACGCCCGTGCCGTCGAGCGAGCGTTAGCCAACCTGGTCGACAACGCCGTTCGCCACACCCCTGATGGCGGCACGGTCGAGATCGCCGTCGAGGCCGAACCTCCGGGCGCGGTGCTGACGGTCCGCGACAATGGCGAGGGTGTGCCCCCCGAGATGCTCGGGACATTGTTCAACCGGTTCACCCAGTCCAAGCTCGGCCACGGGGGCGCCGGGCTCGGCCTGTCGATCGTGGCGGCCGTCGCCGCGTCACACGGCGGGGGCGTCCGAGCCCGGAACCTTCCCGAAGGCGGCCTGGAGATCGCGCTCGAACTCGGTTGAGTCAGACGAAGGGCGCAGGTCCAGGGTCCGGACGAGGTTCTCCTTGGCGGAGACCCGGTCTTCCTTGTGCTGGCGGAAGGAGTGGGATTCCGACGAAGGGCCTCAATGACGGCCAACAGACCTGCTCACGGGGTACGACATCGATCCGAGGCCTCCGAAGCGGGAGCAACGTGTTTCTTGTCGGACTCCAAGAGCAGCTCGGTAAGGTCTCGCAGGTACGAGTCGGGGAGGTGAATCTTTGCAGCGGCGGAGCTGAGGCGGTCCTCGAATCCGGCTTCTGGAGCTGTTGTCTCCTCGTCGTCGCTGGTATCCGCACTATCCGAACTCGAACTCGCCGGCGCCGTCGTCCCGTCTCGCCACCGAAAGAAGGCGTCGCGTTCCTCGGACGACCAACTTGCCAGGAGCGGTCCCTCCGGCTTGGCCTTCGTGATCGCCCAAACAAGCGACTGCGCGTTGAGTCGTTCTCGGAGCTTGACGCCGGCGCGTTCCTCGAGCTCTGCCGACAGCTCATCGCATGTCTGGACCGCTTGCGAGTATCTGTCTCCCTGTCAGGTCCCGGTACCCGCTTGACACTGTGGCTCCGGTAGCTGGTTGACACTCGGGGGCGGGTTAGGCGGCGTTGATGCGGCGGGGTCTCCCGCCGGGGTTGGCGAGGGCGCCGTGCTCGCGGGTGCGGTCGTGTTTGACGGGATGCTGGCGGATGAGCTGCTCGCCGATCGAGATCTCGACGTGGTCGCCGATGACGGCGACCTGTACCTGTCGACGCCGGTACGTGCCGCCGGCTCGGTAGTTGGCGCCGGCGAATGAGACGTTGCCTGAGGAGTCGACCTTGCGGGTCACGGTGACTGCGGATGCCGTGGGCCGTTGGGCTCGTGTTGCGGATCGTCGTGGAGCTCGTCGCAGGCCGGGGCGTTCTCGATCGGCCCGGTGACGGCGCGCATGGGTGGCAATGAGGACACCGCGATGGTGGATGTGCACAAGACCGCTGTCGCAGGCGATCTGCACGTCCTGGCCGGCGAGCCACACGCCGACGCGATACTTGGCTGCGGCGAAGCTGATCGTGCCGTTGCGGCCGACTCGGCGTGTCGCCGTCTCGGGCATCGCGCCAGCCGGATCGCACACCTCCACCTCGACGTTGGGCTCGCCGAGGGCGGTCGGGGCGAGCCGGAACCGTTCCCACGGTGCGACCATCCCGATCCCTTGGTGCGGTCGATCGTGGTTGTAGTGCTCCACCCACCGGTCCAGCTCGCCTTGCGCGTGGTCGATCGAGTCGAACACCCGACCGTTGAGGAACTCGGCGCGCAGCGTCTTGTGCCAGCGTTCCACCTTGCCCGTCGTGGTCGGTGACCGTGGCGCGGTGAGCAGGTGCTTGATGCCGTTCTCCCGGCAGATCCGATCGAACAACACCTCCCCGGTCCCTGGCCCGAAGCGGCCGGTGAACACCTTGGCGTTGTCGGTGAGGATCTCGGCCGGACACCCGAACCGGCGCATCGCCGTCGCCAGCGCCTCACACGTCGGTCGTGCTGTCGCTCGAGCAACGATCTGCGCCGAGACACAGAACCTGGAGTGATCATCGATACCCGACACAATCTTGACGTCAGGCTCGTTGCGGATCTTGATGCCGCCGACGATGTCCATCTGCCACAACTCCATCGCCGCCGCACGTTCCCACCGCTTGTAATCCGACCGTTTCCGCCTGCGTGCCTGCGGTGTGATCAACCGGTGACGCACCAGGCAGCGATAGATCGACGAGCGGCCCGGCACCAGCACGATCCCGTCCTTGGCGAGCTGATGGCCGATCGACCGAGGACCCCACCCCGGATGCTGCTGGCGCAGCTCAACGATTCGCGCCTCGACCTCCGGGCTCATCTGATGCGGGCACGACAACGGCTTCGCTGAGCCGTCCACCAGGCCGGCCAGCCCACCGGTCGCGTACTTGCGCAGCCAGGCGTGCACCGTCTGACGCGAAACGCCGTTGCGCCGGGCGACATCGGTGACCGTGGCCCCATCGTTCAACACCTCGAGCACAACCTGATAGCGCTGCTCCACGACACCCAGCTCCACGAGCACCCGACGACCCCCTCGGCAACCAGACGGCCGACCTGACCGTCACCGACAAGGCTGACCACCTCGACGAGCAAAAGTGTCAAGCAGCTACCGGAGCCAGTGTCGCCCAGCTACCGGAACCGCGTCCCCAAACTGTCACCCACCTACCGGAGCCACAGTGTCCAGCATGAACCGGAACTGCACACCTGGCGGTCGGCTCGCTCGATTGGCGCCATTGGCAACAAGGGCCGGAGACAGGAGAGGCTCCGGAGAGTGCCTCTGACCTGGACTTCTGTGAGCAGCCCGTACGGGATTCGAACCCGTGCCGCCACCTTGAGTGGATCGCACTCGCGCCCGAGGACCGGCGGTACCGGACGCGAACGGTCGGCATTATCC
>JACDGA010000327.1 GCA_013815505.1 Acidimicrobiia bacterium | reverse complement strand
GGCGCACCGTCATGTCGCTCGTGCGCACCTTGGAGACGGTGCCGTCCTGGTAGTTGACGACGAACAGGGCCGTGCCATCGGGTGTCAGCACGGTCGATCGCGGCTGCACGCCGGTGGCGACGGTGCCGACGGCGGCGCCGATCTGGAGATCGATCTTGCGCACGACACCCTCGAGGTTGTTGGAGACGTAGAGGAAGCGGTCGTCGCCGGAGAGCTGGAGGTGGCGCGGTGTGCCGCCGGCGTCGGGCACGTCGCCGACGACAGCGAGTGCGGCGAGGTCGATGCGGGCGATGCGCGACTCGCCCATGACCGTGACGTAGGCGGTGGAGGAGTCGCTCGTGACGGCGATGCCCCTCGGGTGACGCCCGACGGGGATGCGACTGATCTCGACGTTCTTCGCTGTGTCGATCACCGAGACGTCGAAACCGCACCAGTTGCTGACGAGCAACTTCGAGCCGTCGGGCGTGACGGCGACGTACTTCGGTACCGCACCGGTGGGGATCACCTTGTCGATGCGGAGTCTCTTCGTGTCGATGCGGTAGACGTAGCTGTCGTCCCAGTCGCCGGCGTCGCAAGGGTCGTCGGCGACCGGGTTGAAGCCGTTGCCGTACATCTTGTAGTTGGACACGTAGGCGTAGCGACCGTCGGGTGTGAACGCCGCCTCGACCGGTGAGCCGTCGGCTTCGACGCCGTCCTCGACGCCGAACGCAGCGAGGTCGACGCGGTCCGAGATGGTGGCGACTTTGTCGCCGCCGCGGTCGTACACCGAGACGTTGTGGCGGTACATCATGTTCTGGGCGAAGAACAGGCCCTTGCCCGAGGCGACGACGCTCTTCGGTGTCAGCTCGTCGTCGGAGACGGTGAACGCCTCGCGCATCTCGCGCTCGTCGGACGGCGTGCCGTCGTCGCGCAGCACGGAGATCGCGGTGCGATCGGCCGTCGTGGCGGTGCGCCGTGGCGCGTCGCTCGTTGTCGTGGACGCATCGGACGAGCCGCTCGTGTCGCTGGTGTTTTCACGGTCGTCGGTCGTGTCGCTTCGGTCGGGGTCGCTGGAGTGGCGGGCGGTGTCGCGGCCGGGTGCGGCGTTGCCGGTGGGCGTGCCGTCCGAGCTCTCGGCGGCGTCGAGCGCCGCAGGTTGGTTGTCGGCGTCGCCGGTGACGAACGCCACGACGAGTGCAGCAACGAGCACGACGGCGAGGGTGCCGAGCACGAGCGGTCGGCGCGCGGCGCGGCGGGCGTCGGCCGGATGCGGATCGTGGGCACGAACGCGCTCGACGGGTTGTTCTCTCATGACGCCACGGTCTCAGCCGACGAGGTCGGTCGCCAATCCGTGCCAGAACTGCGCTGAGAGGCCGAGCGACTCGGTGTCGATCCGTTCGTCGTTGCCGTGGAAGCGCTGCCCGAACGACTCGAACGTGACGTCGGGGGAGTAGAGGCCCGCGCCGTAGGCGATCGAGCCCTTCTCGCGGAAGTAGCGGGCGTCGGTGCCGCCGACGATCAGGCCGGGTTGCAGCCGCGCGCCGGGGTAGGTGGCCTGCGCCTTGGTGGCGATCGTGTCCCACAGTGCGTTGCTCGTGGCCGACCGGGTGGCCTCGGCGTGCTGTAGCTGTGTGATCTCGACGCGGTCCCACAGGTCGCCGATCGCTTCGCGCAGGTAGCCGCGGGCGGTCTCGATGGTGTCGCCGGGGATGAGGCGGATGTCGATGTCGAGATCGACCGAGTCGGGGATGGTGTTCGTCTTCTGGCCGCCGTGTGCGACGTTGGGCGAGATCGTGGTGTGCGTGCAGGCGTGGGCGATGCGGGCCGCCGCGGGTGGGAGTGTGGCGATGGTGTCCCACACGGTGGAGGGGTCGAGGAGCGCGGCACGCAGGTCGTCGGGGACGTCGAGCGACGCGACCTGACCACGCCAGATGTCGTCGAGGCGGGCCGGCGGACGGAACTCGGCGAGCCGGCGCACGATCTCGGCGGCGGTGATGAGCGCGTTGTCGGCGCCGAACGGCATCGAGCCGTGGGCAGGAGTGCCCTTGACGCGCAGGCGCGTCCAGGCGATGCCCTTCTCGCCGACGTTGATGACGATGTGGCGGTCGCCCTTACCGTCGACCTGGGACCAGCCGCCGAGCTCGGTGACGACGTAGTCGGCGCCGACTGCGTCCCAGTGCTCGTTCACCATGAACTCGGCGCCCCACTCGCCGCCGGCCTCCTCGTCGGCGACGCCGAAGTAGATCAGGTCGCCCTTCGGCTGGAAGCCCTCGTTCGCCAGGCGGCGGAAGGCGACGGCCATCGACGCGGTGATGTTGAGCATGTCGATCGCGCCGCGTCCCCACACCTCGCCGTCGAGGACCTCGCCGGAGAACGGTTCACGCGACCAGCCCTCCGGGTTGACCGGTACGACGTCGGTGTGGCCCATGAGGCACAGCGAGGCCGCGTCGGGGTCGGAGCCCTCGATGCGGGCGACGATCGACGCTCGACCCTCTTGCTTCTCGAAGCGGGCGACGTCGAGGCCGGCGCCCTCGAGGTAGGTCTGGAGGAGGTCGGCGTTGCGGGTCTCGTAGCCGGATTCGGGTGTGCCGTCGTTGACGCACTCGTTGCGGATCAACGACTGCAGCAACTCGGTGGTGGGTCCGACGAGCTCGTCGGCTTCTGGCGTGGTCATGCGTGCGCCCTTTCGTTGGTCGTGCTGTCGCCGGCCTCCGTGCTGTCGGCCCCAGCCGTTCTGGAGGTCGCAAACCGCGCAATAGCGCGTTTGCCAACTGCCAGTTCGAGCCTGCGGCCCATCAAATCGACGAAGTTGTCGTGGTAGAAGGCGTCGCGGGCAGCGTCCTCGATGCCGGTGAGGCTCGCCTCGAAGCGCTCGATCGGTCGGCGGCCGCCTTCGACGTGGGGGTAGTCGGACGAGAAGAGGCACACCTCGGGTCCCGCTTCACGGATGATCCAGCCGACGTCTTCGGTGGGGTACGGCGTGAATCGGATCTGGCGGCGAACGTACTCGCTCGGTCGCAGGCTGAGGCACTGGAGGCGGTCCTCGTGGCGGGAGAAGGCGTCGAATGCCGACTCCATCTGGCGCATCCAGCTCGGGACCCAGATCGCGCC
>JACDGA010000326.1 GCA_013815505.1 Acidimicrobiia bacterium | reverse complement strand
GGCGACCGCCTCGTCGTTGTCGCCGGTGCGGTCGTGCTCCTCCTTGATGCGCGAGAGCAGGAACACCTCGTAATCCATCGACAGGCCGAAGGCGATGCAGAACATCAGGATCGGTGTCGTCGTGTCGAGGGTCCCGGTTTCCGTGAAGCCGAGGACGCCCGAGAGGTTGCCGTCCTGGAAGATCCACACCATCGCCCCGAACGTCGCGGTCAGGCTCAGCAGGTTGAGGATCATCGCCTTCAGTGGCACGAGGAGGCTCCCCGACAGGAGGAACAGCAGCACCGTGGTCGCAAGGGCGATGAGGCCGAGCCCGAGTGGCAGCCGGTCGGCGATCGCCGATCGTGTGTCGATCAGCCCGGCCGTGTCGCCACCGACGAACATCTCACCGTCGGCCGGGAGGTCGCGCAGCTCGGCGATGAGGTCTTGTCCCTCGGGCGAGCCCATCTCGATCGACGGCACGACCGACATCCACCCACCCTCGCCGTCGGCGAAGGCAGCTGAGGCAGGCCCGGGTTCGGCGACGCGCTCGCCGCCGGAGTAGGTGCCTGTGACGGTCTCGACACGGTCGATCCCGTCGACGCCGGACACGTTGACGGCGAGCCCGTCGAGGGCTGCAGCAACGTCGCCGGCGCCGTCGAGCACGACGGGGAACGCCTCGGAGGCATCACCGGAAAAGCCGGCCTGCAGTGCTTCCGTGGCCTGGCGCGTCTCGGACGACTCGGGCAGCATGCGGGCGTCGGGGTTGCCGAACTCCGCTCGCAGGAACGGTGTGCCGAGTAGGAGCAGCACGGCGACGACGGCGAGACCGACGGCCGCCGGGCGGCGCATCACTCGCTTCGCCGTGCGGTACCAGAACCCGTCGCGCAGCCGGTGCGTGCGGTGCCGGAACAGGCGGAGCGAGTCGATCCGCGTGCCGACGACGGCGAGCAGGGCGGGAAGCGACAGCAGCGAGGCGGCCATCGCCGTCAGGACGACGGCGATGCCGGCGTAGGCGAACGAGCGGAGAAAGTACATCGGGAACAGCAGCAGTGCCGACAACGAGACGGCGACGGTGAGCGCGCCGATGGCGATCGTCCGGCCGGCGGTCTCGACCGCCCTGATGACGGCGCCCTCGACCGTTCGCCCGGCGGCCAGCTCCTCCCGGTAGCGGGACACGATGAACAGGCTGTAGTCGATCGCCAGCCCGAGGCCGAGTGCGGTCGTCAGGTTGATCGCGAACACGGAGACGTCCGTCACCGAGCCGATCACGAACAGCGAAAGGAACGTGCCGAGCACGGCGATCACGCCCACGAGCAGCGGCAGGCCGGCGGCGAGGAGACCGCCGAACACGAGCACGAGCAGCACGAGCGTGATCGGCACGGCGATCGACTCGGCACGGGCGAGGTCACCCTCGATCGTCTCGCCGAAGGCGTTGCCGATCGCCTCCCCGCCGGTGATGGCGAGCGTCACCTCTGATCCCTGCTCCTCGGATGCGTCGGCGAGATCTTCTGCGAGACCGAGCACGTCCTCGGCAGAGCCTTCTTGGGCGTCGACGAGCACGAGCGCGGCGTCGCCACCCTCACTGCGCAGCGTCGGTGGCGAATTCGCCGACCAGTACGACGTGACCGTGTCGACGCCGTCGAACGCTGCGATCTGGGCGCTGACCGTCGTACCGGCCGCGACCGCGTCGGGTGCGTCGACGTCACCTCCGGCTGCGGTGGCGACGATGACGATGTCGGACTCACCGCCACCGAATCGCTCGCCGACGAGCTCGTTGGCGCGGAAGCTCTCCGAGCCGGGGTCCTCGAAGCCCTCGTCCTGCAGCACGCCGAACGCCCGCGTGCCGAGCACCCCGGCGACGACCATGAACAGCGCAGTGAGCGCAAGGACGAGGCGCCGGCGGCGCACTGCGAAGGACCCGACCCTGGTGAGGAGCTGTGCTTTCTTCATGCGTCGATCGTGCGCCGTCGACGTGGCGGCGTCATCGGTCGCCGGCGCGTTCGTGGCACGGACCGAGGGTCCGGGCGGAACCGTCCCACGGTCCCGTGACCGGCGCCACAGTCGCTGCGTAGGGTTGCGTCATGGCAACGTCCGGCGACCGCCATCCCGAGGGATCGCGCGTGTCGACGACGCTCGTCCTCCCGCTCGCCGCCGTCGCCGCGGCGCTGATCGCGATCTTCGGGGAGGACGACTCGTTCGGAGCGGTCACCGTCGTCGGTGCGCTCGCCGGCCTCGTCCCGTGGGCACTCGTCGCCGGCGGCGTGCGAATCCCACTCGTCGCCTTCGGTGCGTGGACGCTTGCTGCCGGCGTCCTTGTCGTCACCGTCGGCTCCAGCGCCGGCGGCATGTTCCCGGTGATGATCGCGCTCGTCTACGTCGCGAAGGCGACCGACGACTGGTGGCTGATCGGCACGATGGTCGTCGGCGGCGCGGCGGCGATCGTCGTGCTGGCGATCGCTGAGAAGTCGGTCCACCAGAGTGGGATGATCTACTTCCTCGGCGGCACCGGCATCTCCTTGCTCTCGGGCCGCCAGCTCCGCCAGCGGGAACGGCTCGTCGACGAGCTACGGGCGATGCAGCAGTTGCGTGTCGAGCACGCCGCGGTCGAAGAGCGAACCCGGATCGCTCGCGAGATCCACGATGTCGTCGCCCACTCGCTCACGGTGGTAATGCTGCACGTCACCGGGGCGCGCCGAGTGCTCGGCTCCAACCCAGCACGAGCAGAGGAGGCGCTTGCGCGTGCCGAGTCCGTCGGGCGCGAGAGCCTCGATTCGATCCGTCAGGTCGTCGGTCTGCTGCGAGCCGGCGAGGACGGTCGTTCGGCGACGGAGCCGTCACAGCCCGGTCTCGACGCGCTCGACGCGCTCGTCGTCGGGTATCGCAGCGCCGGCGTCGATCTGTCCGTCGACTTCCGGTTCGTCGACCTCGACCCGGCGATCGGGCTCGTCGTCTACCGCCTCGTCCAGGAGTCGGTGGCGAACGCGTTGCAGCATGCTCCCGGTGCGCCGTGCACGGTCGTGATCGACACGGTCCAGCCTGCGAAGCCGTACGCCGGTCAGCTCCACGTCGAGATCGCCAACAGCCCCGCTCGCAACCCCGTCTCCCCTGTCGCGATC
>JACDGA010000325.1 GCA_013815505.1 Acidimicrobiia bacterium | reverse complement strand
GCTCGACCCGCCTCGCCCGGCGCAGCGCCCCGTCAACGGTGTCCTCGACGGCGCCAGGATGCGCGAGCTCGGTTGGCCGCCGTTGCGCGACGTGCCAGACGCCCTCGCCGACCTCGTCCCCCGCCTGCGTCAGCGATAACACGCGTCGCCGGCGGAAAACGCCGACGCAGGCGTGAAGGCGGTGGTTTCAAAGGCCGAGGATGGGGAGCACGGCGTCGACGCCGGTGAGCTCGATGTCGTCGCGGCGGATCGACTCCCAGTGCGGGCGTGGCATGCGGAAGGCGTGGATGATGCCGAGCTCGTCGCGACGCTGGACTCGCTGGAACCCGTTGGGCTCGTAGCCGAGCGAGCGCGTGACGCCGAGCGAGGGGGCGTTGTCCTCGAACGCCGACGTGGTCGCCTCCTGCGCACCGAGCCCGGCGAAGCCGATGTGGAGCGATGCGGCACGCATCTCCTTGCCGATGCCCTTGCCCTGGAACGCCTGCCCGAGCCACGAGCCCGTCTCGAACGTGCGCTGCACGACGAACTTGTCGGCGTTCAGACCGGTGGAGCCGACGACCTCGTCGTCGACAAGCACGGCGAAGTTCAAGCTCCAGTGCTCGGGAGCGAGCTCGGCGCGGCAGCGCCAGTGGAACTGCATCGCCTTACGGCCGAAATCCTGTGGCGCCTCGTCCGTCCACGGGTGCAGGAAGGGCGTCCACGAGGGGTCGTGGATGCCGCTCGCAGCCAGGTCGGCGAGCGCCAACGACAACTCGTCGTCGACGTAGCGCAGCGTGATCGTGGGCGTGCGCGCCTCGACGTCGAACAGCGGCCAGTGGGGGTGTGCCATCCCGAGATGATGGTGGCTGCCGTAGCGTCGCGGTCGATGGGTTTCTCCCGGGCAGAGCTCGAGTCGTTCCGCGACGCAGCCGTCGACGATCTCGTAGGGCCCGGGCTGCGGCTGCTGTTCGTCGGCATCAACCCGGGTCTCTGGACGGCAGCGACGAACACGCACTTCGCCCACCCCGGCAACCGCTTCTACCCGGCACTCGCCCTCGCCGGCATCATCCCCCGCCGCATCGACCCGGCGGCTGGGATGACACCCGACGACCGGGAGATGTTCGTCGAGCGCGGCCTCGGCATCGCGAACCTCGTCAACCGGGCGACGGCGAAGGCGTCGGAGCTGACCGCGACCGAGCTGCGTGAGGGTGGGGCGCGACTGGTCGAGCTCGTCGCGGCACACGGCCCGGCCGTCGTCGCAGTCGCCGGGATCACGGCGTACCGGCAGGCGTTCGGGATGGCGAAGGCGCAGCCGGGCCGTCAGCCCGAGCCGCTCGGCGAGGTCGAGTTGTGGGTCGTCCCGAACCCGAGCGGGCTGAACGCCCACGAGACCGTCGCCACGCTCGCCGCGGCCTATCGCGCCCCTGCGGCAGCGGCAGGGATCGAGCTGTCAGGCGAGGCAGACGTCGTTGAGGTCGGCGTCAATGGGTGAGCCGTCGTCGGGAGGAGCGAAGCGACGGGCGAACGTGAACGCCGTCGGCGTCGGGCCGTGCTGTTCGATGTGCGCGAGCCGGGCGAGCGCGTCGTCGATCGTCGGCAGCGTGCCGGCGGGCACCCACCACAAGGCGAGGTACGCCGAGCCGTAGCGCTCGAACCACTCGCGCCGGCGTCGCAGGAACGCCGCGTGATCGGATCGGAAGACGTAGTCGGCAAGTGCCTTCACGTCCTCCCACACGGTGAGGTTGATGATGATCAGCTCGTCGTCGTCGATCGGGTGCAGCGCCGTGGCGTCACCCTCGTCGGTCTGCAGCCGCCAGACGTAGCCGGGTGAGCGTTCCGCAAGCGAGTTCATGTTGTCGAGGTTGTCGTAGAAGTCGGCGATCGCCGGATCGTCGACGGGCGCCAGCAAACGGGCGACGTTGAGCTGGGCGAGATGCCAATCCATCGCCCGATGATGTCACGAGGGCAGGCGCTCGGCTTCTACGCGATTGTCGCGGTACCAGTCGACAGTCGCCCGCAGGCCGTCGCGGAATGGCATCTCGGCGTGCCAGCCGAGCACTTGCTCGGCTCGGGTCGCGTCAACGCGACGGCGCGGCTGGCCGTCGGGCTTCGACGGGTCCCACTTCAGCTCGCCATCGAACCCGACGAGCGCGGCGATCGCCTCCACCGTCTCGCGGATCGTGACCTCACGGTTCGTGCCGAGGTTGAGCGGCTCGACGGGGGTCGAGACGTCGACCTCCGTGGCGCGCACGACGGCGTTGGCGGCGTCGTCGACGTACAGGTACTCGCGGCTCGCCGTCCCGGTGCCCCACACGTCGACAGTGTCGGCACCCTCCTCCTTCGCCAGCACGCACTTGCGGATCAGCGCCGGGATCACGTGCGACACCGTGGGGTGGAACTTGTCGCCGGGGCCGTACAGGTTGGTCGGGATGAGGTAGGCGAAGCGTTGCCCGTACTGCGCGTTGTTGACCTGGGCGTGGATCAGGTGCGCCTTCTTGGCGACGCCGTACGGAGCGTTGGTCTCCTCCGGGTACCCGTCCCACAGCGACTCCTCGCGGAACGGAACGGGCGTGAACTTCGGGTACGAGCACACGGTGCCGAGCAGCACCGTCTTGTCGACCGTGGCCGCAGCACGCGCCGCCTCGATCACGTGCGTGCCCATCAGCAGGTTTGCGAGGTAGAGCGGCGCCGGCTCGGCCTGGTTGTAGCCGATCCCGCCGACCCGCGCGGCGAGGTGGACGACGAGCTCGGGGCGGAGGTCCGACATCATCTGCTCGGCGCTGCCCGGCACCGTGAGGTCATACTCCGCACTGCTCGGAGCACTCACGTCGGCCCCGCGGTCGGCGAACCGGGCAACCACCTTGCGCCCGAGGAACCCGCGTCCACCCGTGACGAGGACGCGCTTGCCCTGCACGGTCGAGACACCATCGGTCGAGGCCATGGCTGTGGAGGTTACGTCCGGCCCGGCATCATGTTGCACGGTGGACGACGAGGCACGACGACCGCGCGTGGCGTACACGCTGGAACAGTGCTGGCATCGCGTCCCGGGCGGGATGGCGACGGCGGCGATCGAGGTCGCGCGAGCGATGCCGCCCGACGCCGCCGAGCTGATCGGTGTCGCTG
>JACDGA010000324.1 GCA_013815505.1 Acidimicrobiia bacterium | reverse complement strand
GTAGCCGCTCACGGCGAACTGGAACGTACCCGCTTCGTCTGACATGGCTCCGCCCTCCATCAGCTCGTCGGCATCCGTCGCCGTGAGCCGACCGACGAACACGACGTCGGCTCGATCCATCGCCTCGACCGACGTGCTCACGCACGAGCACGCATGGGCACGATCGTCCTCGGCGAACGGCGCACCGTGGATCGTGGCGCTGACGATGGCGAGGCCGGTGAGCAGCACGCGGACGAAGCCGCCCATGACCAACGACGGTACTCCCGGTGTCGGGGTGCATACTCGCGGATCGTGACCGTGATCGACCGGGTGCGGGGACATCTCCGGCCCACCGACGACGACCATCGCGTGACGACGCTCGAGCTGCTGTTCGACCTCGTCTTCGTGTATGCGATCACGAACGTCACGCACCTGATGGAGGAGCACGTCGGCCGAGAGGCAGTGCTAGAGGGGATCGTCACCCTCGCGATCGTGTGGTTCGGCTGGTGCGCCTACACGTGGCTCGGCAACCAGGCAAAGGCCGACGAGGGCCTGCTGCGCGTGGCGATGGTGATCGCCATGGCCGGCATGTTCTTCGTCGCCATCAGCATTCCGTACGCCTTCTCGGCGGACAGTGACGCTGCCATGGTGCTCGCCGTTTCCTACGCCGTCGTGCGGCTCACCCATCTCGCCGTCTACCTCGTGGCGGCCGGCGACGATCGCCAGCTGCGCAGCGTCGTCCTCGGCATGCTCGCCGTCGCCAGCGTGATGCTCGTCCTGTTGTTCGCCGGCGCAGCGGTCGGCGGGGAGGCCCAGAAGTGGTGGTGGGTCGCTGCCGTCGCCGTCGATCAGGCCGGCGTTTACTTCGTGCGCTCGACGCGCTGGCGGCTGAACAGCGCGTCGCACTTCGCCGAGCGGTTCGGGCTCATCCTCATCATCGCCATCGGCGAATCGATCGTCGCGGTCGGCACGTCCACGTCGGAGAACGACATCACCGGCCGCGATGCCGTCGCCCTGCTCTGCGGTCTGGCGATCGCCGTGTGCCTGTGGTGGCTGTACTTCGATGTCGTCGCCACGGTCGCCGAGCGCGTGCTGCGACGCGCCGTTGGGGTGGAGCGAGTGCGTCTCGCTCGCGATTCGTACACGTACATCCACTTTCCGATGGTCGGCGGCATCGTGTTCGCCTCGCTCGGCGCGCAGCTGCTCATTGCCAATGATGGCCACACCGACGCCGGTCGCTACGCCCTGTACGGCGGGCTCGTGAGCTACCTCTGCGGCCACCTGCTCTTCCGGCTGCGAAACGTCGGCTCGATCAACCCGGCACGGGCGACCGCCGCCGTCGTGCTGGTGGTGCTCATCCCACTGCTCGGCGACCTCGACCTCGTTGCACAGATCGCCCTACCGGCGGCGATCCTGATCGCGCTGGTCGTGTACGAGATCTCCGCCTACCGCGACGCGCGCCTCGAGATCCGCACGTCCATGTCGTGATCCCGGCCGGCGCAGGCATCGGCGGGTGGCGCTCGCAATTAGGCGAGGGCGAGGTTGCCGTACGACCGCGACGCCTTGGCGGGCAACGTGACGACGACGCCCAGCAGCCCGGCGAGCGTGAAGATCAGCGCCAGACCTCGCTCGGGCCCGGCACCAGTTGAGACGGCGAGGTCAGTTCGGATTCATCGGTCCGCCGCACGATCTCCTCTCGTCGAGATGCGATCTCCCCCGGACTCGAGTGCCCACCGACCCGGGTCGAGGTCAGCCGTGCAGTCGCCATCGCTCGTGTGACGCAGGAGTCCGTCCGCCGAGTGCAACGGCTCACTCGACTGCTGGGTTCTGTCGTACCGCCGCGGCATGCAGACCGTGAAGGTGCAGCCAACGCCCTCGTTGCGCACGCGATGATCCCGTGGTGCGCCTCGACGAAGCCCTTGGCGATCGCGAGACCGTGTTGACGCTGATCGCGTGGCCCTTCGTGCGTGGGTACGGTCGGCGGGCCGACGTGCCGTCGGCACTGCAGCGCAACTACGCGCGGGGCTTGATCGTCTATCTGATGGTCATCTGGCTGATCGCCGTCGCTGTGTTCGCCGTCGGTCGCATCCGACGGCGAAGGACCGCGCAGAAGGTGCCATCATGACCATCATTGCGTTCCCCGGCCACGCCGCACGCCGCCCGCGCAGTTGCTGGTCGCTCCCTCCCTGGCGCTCGGTCGCTCTTGTCAGCGAGATGGTGCACCAGTGACTGGCGTGGCGCCGGCGGCAGACGCCGAGATGATCGGCGTGTTCGGTGGCTCCGGGTTCTACGAGTTCCTGGCCGACGCGGACGAGGTTGCCGTCGACACGCCGTACGGGCGCCCGGCGGCTCCGATCACGATCGGCACCATTGCCGGTCGGAGGGTGGCGTTCTTGGCGCGGCACGGCCGGCAGCACGACGTGGTCGCACACCGCGTCCCGTATCGAGCGAACGTGTGGGCGATGCACGCGGTCGGCGTTCGATCGATCATCGCACCGTGCTCTGTCGGTTCTCTGCAGCCGGACATCCATCCGGGGCAGTTCGTCGTCGTCGATCAGCTCGTCGATCGCACCTGGGGCCGGCTGGACACGTTCCACGACGTCGGCGGCCCGGTCGACGAACCCGGTGCGAGTGGCCCGGTGCAGCACCAGTCGTTCGCCGAGCCGTACGACGCGACGATGCGCGCCGCGCTGGTCGACGCCTGCCGTCGGGTCGGGGCGGACGTTGTCGATGGCGGGACGATGGTCGTGATCAACGGACCGAGGTTCTCCACGAGGGCCGAGAGCAGTTGGTTCCGCGCCATGGGCTGGCACGTGGTGAACATGACCGGGTACCCGGAGTCGGTGCTCGCATCCGAGCTCGGCATCCGCTACGCCAGCATCGCGCTCGTCACCGACTACGACGCCGGTGTCGACGGACACGAGCCGGTGACGATGGATGCCGTGCTCGCGGTGATACAGGCGAACGTCACGCGCGTGTGTGATGTGATCGTCGCGGTGGTCGAGGCGTCCGCTGATGTTCCCGCCTGACGAGCAAACTGTCCGATCTTCATGAGCACGGCGTCGCGCCGTCCCGTCGCGGCGGCGGCAACTGCAGTCGCGTGGGCGGTCGCGCTGTGGATCA